>CANODD010000037.1 GCA_947564705.1 uncultured Dorea sp.
TGCAGAGCTGACGGGTGTGCCTGTCATTACGACAATCATGGGAAAGGGCGCAATTAACACATTACAATTCATGGGGACAGGCGCCTCGGCAAACTGACCTCATCACACGAAAATGTCTGGTAAATAATAAGGATTTGTTATATACTGACCTTATTCAGGTACAGTGGAAATTTATTTATAGGGCAGGGGGAATCTTCATGAAATTTACAGTTACACCAGAGCTTACTACATTAATCCGCACGATCCGGACACAGAATACTGTATCGGCGAAGGAGCTGGCGGCCTTTATCGAGAAAAGTCCGTCGTATGTCTCGAAGCTGGAAAGCGGTGATGTGAAGAATATCCAGGAAGAGGATCTCACAAAGATACTTTCTTTTCTGACAGGCGGAGAAGATTTTTACAAAGACGTACTGCCGGCGGCTGTAAGGACGCTGATGTCCTTCATGCCGGGGGAGCGGCTGCCGGAGCAGGTATGGCTTCTGCAGTATGATACGACCAAGAGACCTGTTCTGGTGTCTGAAGAGATGGCTTTGGATCTGAAGGAGAGGCTTGAAGAATTGGGAATGGACGCAGAAAGGCTGGCTGCTTTTATGAATGAAAACTTTGATTCAGAACTGTCCGCCGCATTTCCGGCAAATGAGATTATTCCGTTTGAGCAGCAGGGCCGCACGAGAATCCTCGTCCGGCTGGAACTAAAGCCAAAAGATATCTCACGCATCCTCTCCGGCGCAGACAGGCATACGACCTACCTTGTTATTTACGGCATTTCCCATATGCTTATCCGGTTGGAAAAGTTTGGATGCATATCCCATAAGTTACCCCCTGAAAATGCGGTGGAAATCCTGCGGGATACATCGGCATATCTTGAAAAATACCAGGTACATTCTCTGATCGGATTTGGCCGCATGCTGTCGTCGAAGGCTTTCATCAACCGCCAGGTGAATATGGTCAATACATTTGGTTCCGTCAGCTCTGAGCTGATGAACAGTATTACAGAATTCTTCCGGGACGCCCTTAAGTATGATACACTTGGAACGACGCAGGCAATGGACGCATTCTCCAAATCTCTGAGCTGGGATCCGGCTTTCATCTTGAAGCTGATACAGCTTCCGTTCTACAGGATGGAGGGCTTAAGCTTCCACCAAAAGAAAAATATGATCCAGGAAATAACTGCACTCATGGAAAAATATGACCATATGTCTGATTTCGAAAAGAAATTGGAAATATATTGATTATTTTTTACATTAACCTATCATATCATAAAATATTGACAAAACAAGAAAATATTTTACAAATTTTAATTTCATAATAGAAATATATTGACAACTCTCTTTTTATGTGCTTATATTAAACTCAGGATGGCAGCACTGATATGGGCATTTCCAGACAAATCTGGAAATGTTCGGAAAAAGGGGGTTTTTTTATGGGAACAAAATATCCATTATTGCTGGAAACGGCGAAAATGGGACCATGGGAATTATCAAACCGTATCATTATGGCGCCTATGGGCTCACTGAATGCAGATAAATTCGGGTATGTTACGGAGCGTGCGTTAAAATTCTACGCCCAGCAAGCCGCAGGACGTATGGGACTTCTGATCGTGGAATGTACATATATCGACGACAATATGAGTAAGGGAGAAGACAACTGTCTGGGACTTACCGAGAACAGCCAGATTACCGGAATGGCGCGTCTTGCCTCCACTATCCATGATTACGACGTAAAGGCAATCCTTCAGCTCTGCCATATCGGCAAGCAGCTTGCTCTTGCCGGGGAGAAGGAATCCTGGGGACCTTCTACCATGAACGAGATGATGGGCGGCGTTATGCCGTTTCCAATCAAGGGCATGACAAAGGCCGAGATCCGGCAGTGCGAAGAGGATTTTGCAGACGCGGCGTGGCGGGCGAAGATGGCGGGCTTTGACGGAATACAGATTCACGGAGCGATCAACCATCTGATCAATATGTTCTGCTCGCCGTTCTATAACCACAGAACAGACGAGTACGGCGGCTCTGCGGAGAACCGGGTTCGTTTCTTTAAGGAAATCATTGAAGCCTGCCAGAGAAAATGTGGAAAAAATTATCCGATCATTGCCCGTGTATGCGGATGTGAATTCAGTGACGACGGGCTTACGCTGGAAGATGGGATCACGCAGGCAAAGATCCTGGAGCAGACTGGTATCGTGGCGCTGCATGTCGTAGGCGGCGATTACCGGAACGTCCGTGTCATCAATGCGCAGTATGACAAACGGGGCGATTTTATAGAGATTGCAAAGGCATTCAAGGAAGCAGGGATCAAAGTTCCGATTATCCTGGACGGAGGATTTACAACACCGGATATTGCAGAACAGACATTAAAGGACGGAGTTTGTGACTTTATCGGCCTGGGACGCCCCATGCTGGCAGACCCGGCGTGGGCGGTAAAGCTTACCGAGAACCGGCCGGAGGATATCGTCCCCTGTATCCGCTGTACCATGGGCTGTGTAGGAACCATTGAGAAATTCAATGCAGCGGTAGGCTTGCGCTGTTCTGTTAATCCACAGTGCAACATGGCGGGAATTCGGGACATCAAACCCATTGACCGCGCAAAAAAGGTCTGTGTGATCGGCGGCGGCCCGGCAGGTATGGAGGCAGCCCGTCTCTTACGCGTCCGCGGACATAAGGCAGATCTGTATGAGAAACGTTATCTGGGCGGGACCATGCACGAGGCGGCATTTGACAAGAGCTTTAAGCACGACATCTCCCGGCTGATCGATTATTATAAGATCCAGATGGAGAAATTAGCTGTCCACGTGATCCCAGAGGAAGCCACAGCGGAAAAAGTGCTTGCAGGAAATTACGACGCGGTTATCGTGGCAACCGGCGCTCCGGCGCTCCCGGCGACAGCAAAAGGGGCAAAGGAATACAGCGACAAGGTTATGACCATCTTCGATTATGCCACAAACGCCGAGACTCTTGAACTTGGAGATACGGTTCTGATTGTGGGCGGCTGCTTTATGAATCTGGAGATTGCCTTAAGCCTTGCAAGAAAGGGAAAGAAAGTAATCGTAAGCTCCAGGAGAGGCGCCATACGCGGCATCATGGAACTGGGCGACGACAACAGCTCGCCGCAGCAACAGAGGCTGAGCGTTCTCCTGAGTGATTTCATGAGAAGCGGACAGGTGAAGATTCATTTTGGCAAAGCAATCTCTGAGATTACAGCGACAGGCGCCGTTCTCAAAGACCAGAAGACCAAGGAAGATTTGGACGTCTCCTGCGACAACGTACTGATGTGCCGCGGTTATCACGGACAGCCGGCTATTTTCAAAGAGCTTCAGGGCAAGGTCCCGGAGATTCATCTGGTGGGAGATGCCACGCTGAAACTGCGCTGTGATGATAAACGGGTAATCGGCAACGCCATCACTGATGCGTGGGGAATCGCAAATTCTATTTAACCATTAATGAGATCATAGAAGAGGTATGCTTATGAAGAGTTTAGAAGGAAAAGTCGCCATCGTCACCGGTTCCGGCCAGGGAATCGGACGGGGGATCGCCATATATCTGGCGCGCGAGGGCGCGAAAGTGATCACAAATAACAGGAAACCCAATGGGGCAAGTATAGAGAACTATGACAAGTCCTCCATGCCCGTGGAGGAATGGGAAGAAATGCGCCGTCTCGCCGGAGATGCAGAGAGTACGGCTGCATTGATCAAAAAAGAAGGCGGCGAAGCGCTTGCCTTCTACGGAGACGTTGCCAATCCGGCTGTAGCTGAAAATATGGTAAACACAGCTATCGATACCTGGGGACGCATTGATATCGTGGTAAATAATGCCACAGGCCTTGGATCTGGTTCCATCACCTCACTGACAGAGGAAAAATGGGATTACATGACCGTACCGAAGATGAAGGGCGCATTTAACCTGATGCATTTTGCCGTACCGCATATGATGAAGCAGAAATTCGGACGGATCTTCAACTGTTCCTCCGATGCCTGGACCGGCCTGCCGGATAATGACGCTTATTCTGCGGGAAACGCCGGGATCGTGGGGCTTACCTGGGCGGCAGCCAAGGAACTTTACCGCCATGGCATCACCGTTAACGCCTACTGTCCCCAAGGGGCTTCACCTGGACACGCGGTGGAATATAATAAGATGTTAAGAAATGTAAAAGCCATTACAGGACAAGACCCTGATCCCGGGCTTTTGAAGGTTGTAGAGGACGACCACGGCGATCCCGTGAATCTGGGTCCGTTCTTCGCTTATCTGAGCACGGAGGATGCATCTTATATCAGCGGCGAGGTCTTCAGCGTGAAATCCTCCGGTAAGATCGCTCGTTACCAGTATCCGGTTCCCATCACCCATGCGGAACGCCCGGCAGACAGCTGTTTTCTGTGGAAGGTGGAGGAACTTAAGGATGTATTTAAGCAGACCATTATGGGTGATGACTATGTAAGTCATGCGGCGAAAAGTATGTGGAGTTAGAAACTGTTAAGAAATAACTTTCACTTTTGACATCAATCCTTATCTTTGCATGAGGCTGTCGGGAATAACGTAATTCCCGACAGCCCCTTTGTCTCAAGCGGCAATCGCCAAATATGCATGTAATCATGCCCATTTATCTCGTTGCTTGTGGGGATATCGGAGCAGATATTTACATCTACTAATATTTTCATAAGTATTCTGCGCTTTCGGCGCAAATCCATATTTCTTCAGATTCTTATTAGTATCAGAAAATGGCACCGTCTTTGCAAGTTTTAGGTTCTTCGCCCTGTCGGAACCGGAAAGCTTTAGAAAATTAGTATTAAAGCTTCCGCCAAACTTCCCGTCCCGATCTATGTAACACCCGGCAATCCTTGTCACAGATGTCCGGGCAGACGTCATCCGCCTCGTCAGCTCCAGCATTGCACATGTCTGTTATGAAAAGATATTGATCCTTTATCGGCCATTCTTCTTTTCACACCATTTTGCGATCTCTCCAATTAATTCGAGAGGCAGGGGCTTATCATAAGGAAGTTGTATGGCTCCCTTACTTGTCTTATATTCCTTCAGTCTGTCAGCAAATTCCTCCACCGCATCCGGACCAGGATACAGACCTATATGCTTCTTAAAAGCCGCAAACTGTATGAGATTATGTTTTTTCCAATAAGTCGGCATACTCCATGATATCTTTCCCGCCGCTTCCGGTATTGCAGATTTTATTATATTATTTACCTGCCATAGAAATGGCTGCACATGTTCCGGCTGGCGTCCTATATATTCTTCAATTGTTTTCGGCGCTTCTCCACAGTAATGATCCTGATTTGTATTCTTAAACGTACGTCCACATTTCGGACATTTCCACATTTTGTCCACCTCTCCCTGCTCATCTATACAAGATTTTTTCCATAGTCTTTCCCCTTGCAAGTTCGTCAATCAACTTATCTAAATATCTGATTTCCTGCATCAGAGGCTCATCAATTGTCTCTACACGCACCCCGCAGACCACACCTTTAATGGCTT
This sequence comes from uncultured Dorea sp., assembly GCA_947564705.1. GTDB lineage: Bacteria > Bacillota > Clostridia > Lachnospirales > Lachnospiraceae > Sporofaciens. Next base: position 5,478 of record CANODD010000037.1, read on the forward strand.
TCCTGTCTGGATTCGGAAGTGGCGCACTCCGAAAAAAGTCACCATAAGTAACAGAATTATTTATGGCATCTTTGATTTCTTCCAGACTATATCCGGTCAGCCAACAGATTATTTCGTTCACCTCATCCGATGTCCGCCCCTTCTTCTCTGCTTTGGCAACCAGTAACGGATATATTTTTGCAAAACTCATTGCATACACTTTTTCACTGTTCATAGTTCCGTTCCCTTTCATCTCCAACACTATGCAAAATCACGAATTCCCTTATCCCTTTCTAATAACTTCCTGACCTGCAAATACAGCCAATACTCCCATCGTAATACTTAGTACCGTATAAATAAATGCCAGATGTATTTTCCCATCCCTCATCAAGTCCGTTGTCTCCAATGCAAAGGAAGAAAATGTAGTAAAACCTCCGCATATTCCAACTTTCAGGAATAATACAACTCTTGGATTTAAACAATCTGTTTTCATTGCCAATGCAGCCACAATTCCGATTATGAATGAACCAACTATGTTTATCATTAGAGTTTTGATCGGAAATACATATCCTTCCTTCAATGAAATCATTCCTATTAAATATCTGCAGACCGCTCCTATAAATCCGCCAACCCCGACAAAGATGCATTCTATCATGACAGCCCCTCCCATTTCTAAATCAAGATAGGTCAATTATACTTGTTTTCCAAATTCTTGTATCATTCTATCATATCCTTTCGTCCAAGCCTGACGTCCTCCATCTCCTCCGCCAGTTCTTCATCCATGTGGTCAAAGAGATAGTTCTTTCCGGAATCTCGTCTTTTCTCATATTCCTCTCGAATTTGACGCTTCACAAGCTCTACCTCTTTTCGAAATTCCCTCGATGAGATCAATGCTCCTCCTTGTCCCAATGTAACAACCTGCTCCACACCGTCCGAAGTCACTACCGTCACATGATATTTCTTACCGATCTGATGAACCACCTTCTCGATATACTGATCCGCCGTCTCCGCCTGCTTCGTATACACCACATGGATATTATGATACTTCTGGATCTCCAGCGCATACCCTTCTACTTTATATGCGTCGAATACCAGGATCACGGTACATTTCCGGAATCCCTGATAATTAGACAGGATATCCATCAGTTTATTCCTTGCGGCCTCGATATTCGCCTTTGCCAGTTCCTTTAAGTCTTCCCATGCAAATATCACATTGTAACCGTCCACCAGCAGAAATTCCTGGACAGGCTCCTTTGCCCTGGAGACGCTCTGCTGCCGCGTGCCGGTAACCATCGTAGAACCGACGGGTACTTTCCTTTCTACTTTTCCGTAGGTACGGATAAAAATCTCTTCTAACTCCTTCTCTTCTTCCTCACTGAGACTGGCCTGACTCACTCTGCCCTGTCCGGACGCCGATATCCTCCCCGGGGCTGTGCCTCCCTGGGCCGCCCCGTCATTCTTCTGTCTTTCGCCCTCCATTATCGGCTCTTCACAGGCATTCTGAGGCCTCTTCCTCCGGCTCTCGATATGCATGTATTCCGCCGCCTGCTCCCACGGTACGACAAACCCTGCCCCATGGGCGCAGAATACCGATCCCGCCGGATTCTCCAGATCTCTTTCCGGATCATAGTTTTTCTCTTCTATGATCTCTTCCGCATTGTGGCATGGCTCATAACCGCGGAAAGTACATGTAAGCTTCCCTCGTCCTCTCGTATAGCTGTTCACTTCCATCTGATAATCCCGCATAGCCGCCGCCGGGGCCTTTCCTGTCAGTACGGCCGTCTCTCCTGCCATCTCCGGCTCCCTGCACTCCCCCGACATCTTCTGGATATCATTCATAGCCCGTCCCACCGTCTCTAACGGAACCTCCAGCCGATACCCATAATACGGTTCCAACAGGATACTCTCAGCCTGCATCAGTCCCTGTCTGACCGCACGGTATGTGGCCTGGCGGAAATCTCCTCCCTCCGTGTGCTTCGGATGAGCCCGCCCGGCTATCAGAGTAATCTTCATATCCGTAATCACCGATCCGGTCAGCACGCCTCTGTGCTCCTTCTCCGCCAGATGAGTGAGTATCAGACGCTGCCAGTTCCGGTCCAGCTCGTCTTCACTGCAGTCCGTCTCCAACACAAGCCCGCTGCCGGGTCTTCCCGGCTCCAACAACAGATGCACCTCCGCGTAATGGCGCAGCGGTTCAAAGTGCCCGACGCCCTCTACCGTATCCCGTATCGTCTCCTTGTAAACGATATTTCCCGCGTCAAAAGACACCTCCGTATGAAAACGCTCCCGAATCATACTTTTTAAGATCTCGGTCTGCACCGCGCCCATCAATTGCGCATAGACCTCCCCCAGTTCCTCGTTCCACACGATCCGAAGCATAGGGTCCTCTTCCTCCAACTGCCGGAGATTCCTGACCATACCGTGAACATCACAGCCTTCCGGCAGCCGGATTCGGTAGCTCAGCACCGGTTCCAGAATCGGAGCCTGAGACTCCTTCGCACTCCCAAGCCCTTCTCCCGGATAGGTATGGCTAAGCCCTGTCACGGCACAGACGCAGCCTGCTTCCGCCTCCGAAGCCATCTCATATTTCTCTCCGGAATAGACACGGATCTGATTCACCTTCTCTTCCCATGCTTCCGCCTCTGCCGGAGAGGACGACAGACTGTCTTTCACCTTCAAAGTACCGCTAAGGACTCTCATATGAGTCAGCCGGTTTCCCTGGGCGTCTCTGGATATCTTATATACCCTGGCGCCAAAGTCCCCCGCATGGCCCGGCTCTAATAATCTCCCTGCTATCGTATACTTCTCCAGGCCTTCCAGGAATTCCTGCACCCCCCATAACTTCAGTGCAGAACCAAAATAACAAGGATACGCCTTGCCGCGGGCAATCAGCCCGGTAATCGTCTCATCCGTCAGACTCCCGCTTTCCAGATACTCCTCCAGCACATTCTCATCACACACAGCCAGCTCTTCCAGAAGCTTCTCCTCTTCTTCATCAAATGCAATGCACGCTTCGTCCAGGCTCTTCCTCAATTCATTCAGAAGCCTTTCCCTGTCCGTTCCCTCCTGATCCATCTTATTGACAAATAAAAAGACCGGAATCCGATACCTCTTAAGCAGACTCCACAGCGTCCGAGTATGCCCCTGCACTCCGTCCGTCCCGTTGATAACCAGCACGGCATAATCCAATACCTGAAGCGTACGTTCCATCTCCGTCGAGAAGTCCACATGCCCCGGCGTATCAAGAAGCGTCACCTGTTTTTCTCCGAGATCAAAGAGAGCCTGTTTTGAGAAAATCGTAATCCCCCGGCTCCGTTCCAGCTCATAAGTATCCAGGTACGCATTCTTATGGTCTACACGCCCCAGCTTCCTTATCTTGCCGCCAAGATACAGGATACTCTCTGACAAAGTTGTCTTCCCCGCGTCTACATGCGCCAGCAGACCGATACTGAGATGCCGGACTGGTTTTTCGTTTTTTCTGCCTTCTTTATTCTCAGACGTATCTTCCATCGAAAATACCCCTTTCTATTCTGACTTGCCTCATAAGATGTTGGGGCAAAAGATATTTTGCCCTTGGCATCTTCGTAATATCATATCACAGAAAAAGATATTCGTCGATATATCGATATTTTTTTCACTAAGTCCATGTATTTTTTTCCTGCAATGTGCTATAATCTAGTATAGTCCGCGCCAGGTTATACCGGTATAGCCTGCGCATTCAAATAACAAAAAGAACAGGAGTGATTACTAATGGATATTTCAAACGATATCAAATACGTTGGTGTGAACGACCATGCCGTAGACCTATTCGAAGGTCAGTACGCAGTCAAAAACGGTATGTCCTATAATTCCTATGTGATCCTGGATGAGAAGGTTGCCGTGATGGATACGGTGGACGCTCATTTCACCCACGAGTGGCTGGATAATATCGAAGCTGCGACAGGTTCACATAAGCCGGATTATCTGATCATACAGCATATGGAACCTGACCATTCCGCCAATATCGCGAATTTTATGAATGTATATAAAGATACAAAGATTGTATCTTCCGCCAAAGCATTTACCATGATGAAGCAGTTCTTCGGCACAGATTTTGAGGACAGGCAGATCGTGGTCGGCGAAGGCGATACCCTCTCCCTCGGAAAGCATGAACTGACCTTTGTTACCGCTCCGATGGTACACTGGCCGGAAGTCATCGTTACTTATGACAGTTGTGACAAAGTATTATTCTCCGCCGACGGCTTCGGCAAGTTCGGCGCTCTGGACGTAACAGAGGAGTGGACGGACGAAGCACGCCGCTACTATATCGGAATCGTAGGCAAATACGGCATGCAGGTTCAGCGGCTGCTTAAGAAAGCTTCTACACTGGACATTCAGACGATCTGCCCGCTGCACGGCCCTGTACTTAAGGAAAACCTCGGATATTATCTGGGACTCTATAATACATGGTCTTCTTACAACGTAGAGACCACCGGCATCGTGATTGCCTATACCTCTATATACGGCAACACAAAGAAGGCTGTGGAAGCTCTGGCGGACAAGCTCCGTATGAAAGGCTGTCCGGCGGTTATCATCCATGACCTTGCCCGCTGCGACATGTCCCAGGCAGTAGCAGACGCGTTCCGCTACGGCAAGTTAATCCTCGCCACGACGACCTACAACGCCGATATCTTCCCCTTCATGCGCGAATTCATCGAGCACCTGACCGAGCGCAATTTCCAGAACCGTTTCGTCGGACTGATCGAGAATGGTTCCTGGTCTCCGCTTGCCGCCAAGACGATGAAGAAGATGCTGGAGGGCTGCAAGAACCTGACTTTCGCGGATACTACCGTCCGCATTCATTCTTCCTTAAATGAAGAAAGCAGCGAACAGCTTGAATCCCTGGCTGAGGAATTCTGTCAGAACTATCTGGCGCAGCATGACGAGACAGCGGATAAGAACGACCTGACCGCACTGTTTAAGATCGGTTACGGACTCTATGTGGTAACTTCCAACGACGGTAAGAAGGACAATGGTCTGATCGTCAATACCGTTACCCAGGTTACGAATACCCCGAACCGTATCGCGGTTACCATTAATAAGGATAATTATTCACACCACATAATCAAGCAGACCGGCATTATGAACATCAACTGCCTGTCTACAGACGCTCCGTTCAAGGTATTCGAGAATTTCGGTTTCCAGAGCGGACGTACCGTAGACAAGTTTGCAGGGTGTTCACCGTTGCGCTCCGACAACGGACTGGTATTCCTTCCAAGATACATCAACTCCTTTATGTCCCTTAAAGTGGAACAATATGTAGACCTGGATACACATGGAATGTTCATCTGTACCGTTACCGAGGCCCGCGTGATCTCCAACGTAGAGACTATGACTTATAACTATTATCAGAACAACGTAAAACCAAAGCCGGATACCGAAGGCAAGAAAGGCTATGTATGCGTCGTATGCGGATATATCTATGAAGGCGACGAACTGCCTGACGATATCGTATGCCCGCTTTGCAAACACGGAGCCGCTGATTTCGTAAAAATATAAACAAAAATATAAACAATCAGAAATAAGAGTTAGAGAAACGAATCCCCAGACAGTATTGCCGTACCGTCTGAGGATTCTTCTTTTTTCTAAAAAAGAGATAAAAAAGTGGAGTAAATATCTGCATAATTCTTCTTCGTATGTACAAAATAAGAATTGATATATTTATCAGACGGAGGAATGAAGAGTGGTAACTGTGGATTCGATCTGGAATGAACATGTGAAACTTCCGCATTTCAGAAAACTGAAAAGAAATGCCAGGACAGATGTGCTGATCATCGGCGGAGGGATGGCGGGAATCTTATGCGCATATTTCTTACAGAAAGAACATGTCGATTATATGCTCGTGGAAAAGGGCAGTATCTGCAGCGGAATCACAAAGAATACAACTGCAAAGATCACATCTCAGCATGGCCTGATCTACCATAGGATGCTGAAAAGCCTCGGAAGCGAAAAAACCAGGATGTACCTCGATGCGAATCAGAATGCGGTGCGAAAGTTTACCCGGCTCTGCAGGGCGATAGACTGTGATTTTGAGAAAAAAGCGGCTTATGTCTATTCGAAAAACGACCGGGCGAAACTTGAAGAAGAGGCAGAAGCGCTGTCCCGGATCGGATTTCATACGCATATAACAGACGCCGATGCGCTTCCCTTTCAGACTGCAGGGGCAATCGGCTTCCCGGAACAGGCTCAGTTTCATCCGTTGAAATTCATAAGCAAGATCGCGTCAGGATTGAATATCTATGAAGACACGTTTGTAAAAGAACTGGCAGAAAACACGGCCGTGACGGAAAACGGAAAGATTACCTTCCAGAAAATGATCGTCGCAACACATTTTCCCCTGGATAACAAGCATGGGCTGTACCCATTGAAGATGTATCAGGACCGTTCCTATGTGATCGCGCTCGAAAATGCCCCGCAGATCGACGGTATGTACATCGACGAAGCGCCGGACGGGTTTTCATTCCGCAATTATAAGAATTATCTCTTTATCGGCGGCGGAAGTCACCGTACAGGAAAACCGGGCAAGAACTGGGAAGACCTCCGGAACTGTGCAAGGCTCTACTATCCTAACATGGAAGAGAAATATAGCTGGGCCGCGCAGGATTGTATGACTCTGGACGGGATACCCTACATCGGCCCATATTCCCGGCATATGCCGGAATGCTACGTAACGACGGGATTCAACAAATGGGGAATGACATCCTCCATGGTATCTGCGTCAATCCTGACAGATATGATCCTTGAAAAAGAGAATCCCTATGCGCCCGTCTTCCGTCCTTCCAGGAATATGCTGAAACCGCAGCTATTTATCAACGGTTTTGAATCCATTACCAATCTGCTCACCATATCCTCCAAACGCTGCCCCCATATGGGATGTGCCCTGCATTGGAATAAAGCAGAGCACTCCTGGGACTGTCCCTGCCACGGCTCCCGCTTTGACAGGTTCGGGAAACTGCTGGACAATCCGTCGAACGGGGATATGATGTAGCGATACGGCCGCGCTCTTAGAACACCAGCTCCTGCTGCTCCATCACTTCAATCTGCGACACGATCATCGTCTCCGGCTCGTTTCCCCTCATGTGGTCGGCTTTCAGATACTGCATCCCGCTGCGCAGGCTCGCCGCGATCAGGTTCAGGACATAGATATTGTCAAACCGGTTATAGATGGATTCTCCGCCGAGACCCGTCAGGCAGATCAACTGTGTGTTCGTCTTCTTCGCCATATCCATAAGCGGTTTCAGAAGATGCGCCGCATTCGTCTGCGCAAACGGATTGTCCATGAGCAGAACTTTCCCTTCATTCCGGTCCGCGAACAGATCTGTATCATCCCTGCGCATATAATACAGAAGACTCGAAAGAACCACGAAAGCCGACAGGAAGCCTTCCCCGCCGGAATTTCTCGCCACTTCCGCCCATGTGATCGGATATTCCCTCTGTTCTTCGATCTTGTAAAGGCGAATCTGCACATTGCCGACGCCGACTACCGTGTCATACAGATTTCTGGTAGTAATCCGCGTACCAAAATATTCCTGCGCATTTTCATTCTGTTCAAACAGAAGGATTCCTTTTTGCGTAATCTCATCCACCATATCCTGAAGACGGATCTGATACAGATTCTCATTCTCTTCCCATTCCGGCAGCTTAAGCTTCAGCATCTTCACCGGACGTTCCCGAATCGTAATCGTTGAGTTATGGTCTATCTTAGCCAGATTCATATGCACTTCCCTGACATAATCCTCCAATAACTCTACAATCTTGTTCTTCTCTTTCTCTACCAGCGCAATATCTATCTTAAGCTTCTCCATCAGGTTGTCATATGACTGTAGTATAGTGGATAACTGCCGTAAGACGGCCGACGCGTCTCCCGACAATTCCAGCATCGTCTCCAGCGGCTTCTTATAGAATTCTTCCTGGAACTGCTCCATATGCACGGCCCGGTTCAGTATCCTGACCAGACGGTCTCTGGCCTCCTGGCATTTCCTCAGGCACTGGTTATAATCCCGGATCAGAATCCCTTTAAAATTACGAAGTCCCCGGCTGTCCGTCTCTGCAAAATCCTGCTCCCATTCAACTTCTTCCCCCAGCGGGAAATCACTGTATTCCGCAAGGGCCGTCAGGTTCTCGTCATAACTTCTAAGACGCTCCGTCAGGCGGTCCGCCTGTTTCTGCGCTTCCTTCTCCTGATAGCGGAAATGATTCTTCCTCGCTTCAAAATCCTGATCCCGTATCTCTTCCTTCGGCAGCGGTTCTTCTTCATTACACTCTTCAAGCATCCGCTCCGTCCGCTCCTTCTTACGCTGGGACACTACGGCGGCCTTCTTATCCGCATCATTCCAGAGACGCTGCTTTACCTCTATCTTCCGGCGCCTGTCTTCAAGCATAATCTCCTGGTGCGCTTCTTCTTCCCGGTTGTAGGTTATCTTAAGCCATTCTTCCCCGGAAAACCCGTATTTTCTCTGCAGATGCAGAAGCTCATCCTGCATCTCCTGATGACGTCCGGCCGCCCGATGCTCCTGCTCCTCCAACTCTTGAATCTCCAGAGACATGCTGGCAGTAATCGCCGCATATCTGGCTTCCATCTCCCTGATATCCTCTTCCTGTCCGGCACCTAAAACTGCGTCTCCGCTACTCTCTTCCTGTCCGGCACCTAAAACTGCGTCTCCGCTACTCTCTTCCTGTCCGGCTTCTTCATATTGCCGGTATCTTCGGACATTCTCTTTCAGTTCTTCTGCTGCCCGCAGCAGATCAGCCCTCTTAATCTCCTTCGTCTTCTGCTCATCCCTGAGCTTCTCCCTCTGATTCTGTGCCAATTTCTGCTTCTGCGCCAGCTTCTCTTCCTCTTTCCTGCACCTTTCTAACTCTCGGAGATTCTGCTCATAGGATTCATATTCTCCGCACAGCCTTTCAAAGTCCTCCATCCGCCTCTGCTGGCGGGCAGCTTCCTTCTCCGTCTCACGTATTTTCTGCTCCAACTGTTCTGCTTCATCCTGTATCCCGGCCAGTTCTTCGACACCGCCTCGTATCTTCCGGGCCAGTTCCCCGGATTCTTCCTTCAGAGATTCGATCTTCCGAAGATTCGTCTCCCACTTCTTCTTACTGACCGTCTGATTCCTGATCAGCTCCTGCCGTTCAAAATATTCCGCATACTCCTTCTCCCGAATTGCGATGGCTTCTTTCTTCCTGCGTATCTCACGCTCTTTCTCCTCCACCAGCGCCTGAAGTTTCTCTTCGTTCAGCAGATTATCATTAAAAAGCACATAGAAACTGATGCCTTTCAGGTGTATCACTCTGCCGTCCTGATTCTCTTCATCTCCCTCCAACATCTCTCTTAATACAATGGGTATCGGAAATGAAGTACAGACCCCTCCTGTTCCCTGTGATAATCTTTGAATCTCCGCTTCCGATAAGATCAGCGCATAGGGGAGGAAGGGATGACGGCGCACCAACTCGCGGTTTTTCTCTTCTGAATATCCGTTCTTTGAAAGCCACTCCATCCCATATACTACATGGATTCCCATATTCGCAAATTCA
>CANODD010000038.1 GCA_947564705.1 uncultured Dorea sp.
AGTTTAACATCATCTACGGCGAAGCTGACCACGTTGATCCATTCTAATAATTCCTGTCGATTTGGTTTGTTTTCCGTCATTTGCAACAGCCTCCCATCATGATTCCTTTGAATGGCTTATCTAATTCTTCAAAGATAGTTCCTCGGTGAAAGCCTTTCTCTGCCTCGTAGATATTTTGCCATTCCTGCCAGGGAACGTAGGCCATGGCAAGCGGCATACTGCTTAGTTCATCGTATTCATTAGGGTTACTGCAGCATACTGGTTCGGTTACCGGCTCGATACACGGTGCAGACAATGGCGCCGTTTGGGTTTGTGCCGGTCTGCTGCAGCCATTTCGACGCATATAGTCGGGTGTATGGTAACGATAATTCGGCATATGTGAATCTCCTTTTATAGATTGTTTGCAATAACATAATATGGAGATTTGATAAAATGGTGCGTGCTTTCGAAGTTTTTCAGGTTGTTTTTGCCTTGATATCTGAGTATAATAGATACGATAGGAGTGTAGATGAGATGACGAGAAATCAGGAAATAAGGCGCCCCAAACCGGGAAAGGAAGAAAGGAAGAGGGGAAGAGGTACATACAGGGGGACAAAGACGCAAGAAAGGTTAGAAGAACAGGGAAGCCGCAGGGTCCGTTTTTTCGATTATAATCTTCTGACGGTACTGATATCCCTGATCTGTTTTGGGTTAGTAATGCTGTATAGTACCAGCGCTTACAGCGCTTTGGTCACACAGAGGGACAGTATGTTCTATTTCAAACGCCAGATTATCTTTTATGCGGCGGGATTTGCGGCTATGTATATTATAGCCAGGATTGATTATCATATTTATGCCAGATGGGCGCGTGAATTATATTTTCTCTCGATATTTATGATGGCGCTTGTACGGACGCCTCTAGGCATAGAAGTCAAGGGAGCCAGAAGATGGATTCGGCTTCCGTTCGGGCAGCAGCTTCAGCCGTCGGAGATTGCGAAGATCGCGGTGATATTGTTCATCCCCGTTTTGATCTGCGGTATAGGAAATGAGATCAGAACATGGGCGGGAATATGGAAGATTCTTTTATGGGGGCTTGTCTCGGCGGGCTGTATCCTGTTTGTGACAGAGAATCTAAGTACGGCGGTCATTGTAATGGGGATTACCTGTATGATGATATTCGTAGTTCATCCGAAGACGAAGCCATTTTTGGTAATTGTGGCGGCAGGAGCTGTGGTTGTGCTGGCGGGGGTGAAGATTTTAGGGGCTGTGCTGGAAGACAGTTCGAATTTTCGTCTGCGAAGGATTCTGGTATGGCTGAATCCGGAACAACATACGGCTGAAGGCGGATACCAGGTTATGCAGGGATTATATGCAGTTGGTTCGGGAGGTTTTTTTGGAAAGGGATTAGGAAACAGCGCGCAGAAGATGGTGATACCGGAAGTGCAGAACGACATGATTCTTTCTATTATATGTGAGGAGTTAGGTGTATTTGGAGTAATAATGGTGTTAGTGCTTTTTGGTCTTCTGTTGTACCGTTTGATGTTTATCGCGCAGAATGCGCCGGATATGTACGGGTCTCTGATTACAACGGGGATCTTTGCGCATGTCGCGCTGCAGGTAGTGCTGAATGTCGCGGTTGTGATTAATTTGATTCCTACGACAGGGATTACGCTGCCCTTTATAAGTTATGGAGGAACGGCAAGTGTATTTTTAATGGCAGAGATGGGGATTGCGTTGGGAGTATCCAGGAGAATTAAAATTAGTGAATAAAAAGCTTTTCTTTCAGGGATAAATATGATATGATTATCATGTAGTTTTGAAAACTACATACTACGGAAACAAATGACATGCCTTGAGGATATAGATATCGGCGTGCTGGGAGGAAGAATATGAGTTATAAGATAATTGCAGACAGTTGCGGAGAATTGACGGAGGAGATGAAAGCTTCAGGATGTTTTGAGACGGCGTCTCTGGAAATCGATGTTTATGGACATCATATTATAGATGATGAGACTTTTGACCAGGCGGAGTTCTTAAGACTGGCAGCATTATCACAAGAAGCGCCAAAGTCTTCCTGCCCGTCTCCGGAGAGGTATATGGAAGGATACCGTTGTGATGCCGACCATGTGTATGCGGTGACTTTGTCGGCAGAGTTGAGCGGTTCTTATAACAGTGCGGTTCTTGGAAAGAATCTGTATCATGAAGAGTATGGCAAGAAGGATATCTATGTGTTTAATTCAAGGTCCGCGTCTGTCGGTGAGACTTTGATCGCTATGAAGATCGCGGAGTGTGAAGAAAAAGGAATGGAATTTGAACAGATTATTGAGACTGTAGAAGCGTATATTGACAGCCAGCATACGTATTTTGTACTGGAGACGCTGGATACATTGAGAAAGAACGGCCGACTTAAGGGCGTGAAAGCAGTCATGGCGACTGCGCTGAATATCAAGCCCGTCATGGGGTCGACACCGGAAGGGAATATCCAGCAGTTAGGGCAGGGCAGGGGAATTAAGAAAGCATTGGCGAAGCTTACAGATGAAGTTCTGAAGAATCTGAAGAATTCAGAAGAAAAGATTTTGGCAATTTCACACTGTAATTGCAGGGAAAGAGCGGAGTATGTTCGGGATACATTGAAAGCGAAAGCCGGGTTTAAAGATATACTTATTTTGGATACGGCGGGTATCAGCAGCATGTATGCTTCGGACGGCGGTATAATTGTGGTTGTATAATTCTCGAAATTGTGGTAGAATAATGAGATGAATCTTTTGTCGGCGTTATATGCTGCCGAAGGGGATGCCGTACAAGCGGAGCTTGGCAGATAGGAGATTCTACATTACTTTTGAGAAGGAGTTTTGGAAGATGAGTCAGGAGAAAGTTGACAGATATAAAAAGGAAAAAGCAAACCGTAAGCAGATGATTAAGAAGGAAAAGATCCAGAATCTTATCCGTAAATGCGCGGTAGGGATTGTTGGGCTTGCGTTGGTCGGCTGGATTGGCTATTCTGCATATGGGACATATGAGTCAAGGAAGCCTCAGGAAGAGGCACAGATTGATTATACAGCATTGACAAACCTGCAGTCTGAATTTGCGCAGGCAGGCGAGTCGGCAGAGTAGATGCGGAGATAGATAACAAGTTTTTTGAGAAGCAGAGATATTCTGCTTCTTTTTTTATGCGCAGCCCCGTGCAGAAGAAGTATGCCGCTAAGGCGGCGCACGGGGAAGAATATACGTTCTGTACAAAATCCCCAAAAGTGAAAAAGGACTTGAAATCATCAAAAAAGTGGTTTACAATGGTGACAAGTGGTAGAAAGTGGTGAGAAGTGGTGAGAAGTGGTGAGAAGGTGGAGCCGCTCGGGAGAAGGTGAGTTCTGAATGTTGAAGGGGGAGTACAATCATAATATTGATGCAAAAGGCAGATTGATCATTCCGGCAAAGTTCCGTGACGATCTAGGGGAGAATTTCGTCATAACGAAAGGAATGGAGAATTGCCTTTATGTATACCCGGAGAACGAGTGGAACATCTTTGAAGAGAAACTAAACGCGTTACCGACTACTACTGACAAAAAAGCCCGTGCTCTTGCTTATTTTTTCCAGGGGAGCGCAACAGACGGAGATTTGGATAAGCAGGGAAGAACCTTAGTTCCATCTAAGCTCAGAGAGTTTGCGCATCTGGACAAAGAAGTCATATTCATCGGTATGGGGAAGCGTGCCGAGATATGGGACAAGGCAAGATGGGAAGAGAAGAATGCTGAAGTGGAGGAGAACATAGAGGATATTGCGTCCGATATGGAATCAAGCGGATTCAGTCTTTAGTTTGTCCGGCTGAATAGAGACATATCAGCACGGCGGGAGATGTAAGATATGGAATTCGAACACAGATCAGTATTACTGAAAGAGACGATTGATGGATTACACATCAAGCCGGACGGCATTTACGTGGATGGTACGCTGGGTGGCGGCGGACACAGCTATGAGATATGCAGACGTCTGGGGGACAAGGGGAGTATTATAGGCATAGACCAGGATGCGGCGGCTGTCGAGGCGGCAGGTATCCGACTGAAAGACTTCGGGGAGAAAGTCACGATAGTCAGGAGCAACTATTGTGATATGAAGTCGCGGCTCCAAGAATTAGGGATTGACAAGGTGGATGGTATTATTCTGGATCTGGGGGTATCGTCTTATCAGCTGGACGCGGCGGAACGGGGGTTTTCTTACCGTGTGGACGCGCCGCTTGATATGCGGATGGATACTCGGGAGAAGATAACGGCCAGAGATATTGTCAATGATTACGGCGAAGGGGAGCTTTACCGTGTGATCAGAGATTACGGGGAGGATAAGTTTGCAAAGAATATTGCCAGACATATCGTAATGGAACGCGGGAAGCGCCCGATCGAGACAACCGGTCAGTTGACGGAGATCGTCAGAAGAGCCATACCAATGAAATACCAGAAGATGTCAGGACATCCTGCAAAACGGACTTTTCAGGCGATACGCATCGAGCTGAACCGGGAGCTGGAAGTGTTGAGGGATTCATTGGATGATATGATTGAGTTGCTGAATCCAGGTGGGAGGTTATGTATCATAACCTTTCATTCATTGGAGGACAGGATTGTAAAGAGTTCGTTTAAGAAGAATGAGAATCCTTGCACCTGTCCGCCGGATTTTCCCGTATGTATATGCGGGAGGATCTCTAAGGGGAGTATTGTTACAAAAAAGCCGATTTTGCCAGGCAAAGAGGAAATGGAGGAGAACAGCCGTTCAAAGAGCGCGAAGCTTCGCATCTTCGAGCGTGGACAGCAGGGAGGCAGACATCAGGGATAAGTATCCGGAAAGTCGGCCAGGTTGAAAGAAAGTCAGAAAGGGGTGTTATACATGGCGGCAAGACGCGTTAATTCAGGAAGAAGACAGGCGTATGCAAGAAGAAGGGATATAGATTCACAGGCTTATGTACATGGCAGTGTGGCGGCAAAACCAGAGCTCGATCCCGGATACCATGAGAATTCACCCGAGAAACCGAAGAAGACCAGCAAGAGAGTACGTAAGAATCGGAAGCAGGCGCTTAATATTAATTCCGCATATGTGATATTTCTTTCTGTAGCGGCGATCACGGCATTGGTTGTGTGTGTGAATTATGTAGAATTACAGTCGCGAATCACAAGCCGTTCTAAGAATATAGCGGCGATGCAGAAGGAATTGGCAGATTTGCGGGAAAAGAATACGACGGAATATAATGCTGTTATGGATTCTGTAAATCTGGACGAGATCAGAGAACGGGCGCAGAATGACCTGGGTATGGTGTATGCGTCTCCCGACCAGATTATTGAATATGAGAATCCGGCGACTGATTATGTGAAACAATATGAAGAGATTCCAAAGGACGGAGTGCTTGCCCGGTCAGAAAAGAATCGATAACAGGTGAATTATGGCGAAACATACAAAGAATTATCATCAGAAAAAGTTTTCAATATTCATGCAGAAAAAGCTAGTATCGTTGTTTTTGGCGATTATACTAGCTTTTGTTATCTTAGTGCTGAGAATTACCTATATCAATGCCTCCAGCGGGGCGAGCTATACGAAAGTGGTTTTGGATCAACAGCAATATAACAGCAGGACGATACCGTTTAAACGGGGTGATATTGTGGACCGCAACGGGACGAAGATCGCAACCAGCGAAAGGGTATATAACGTGATCCTGGATGTGGAGGTCATGCTTGGTGATAAGGAGAATGTTGAGCCGACTATACGTGTTCTAAATGAATGTTTTGGAATAGAGGAAGAGAAGGTCAGAAAAGTAATAGAAGAAAGTCCTTCCAGCAGATACAGTATTCTTCTGAAAGGAGTGAATTACGAGACGGCGCAGAAGTTTGAGAAGATTGATGAGGATGAAAAAAATTATCCGAATGTTGCGGGAATATGGCTTGAGGATGATTATATCAGAAGATATCCATATAATACATTGGCCAGCGACGTTATTGGCTTTACGGTGAACGGAAATCTGGGCAGCAATGGAATAGAAGCGGCTTATAATTCCATTTTAAATGGAGCAGACGGCAGAGAATATGGCTATTTGGACGAGGATTTAACGTTTGAACGGACGGTGAAGGAACCGGACAATGGAAATACGGTCGTGTCTACCATAGATCTCCAGGTACAGAGTATCGTGGAAAAGCATATTCTTGCATTTAACGAAACGTACAGAGACGGATTCACAACAGGAGAAGGAAGCAAGAATACGGCGGTTATCGTGATGAATCCGCAGAATGGAGAGATCCTGGCGGAAGCATCCTACCCGAATTATGACCTGAACCGGCCGAGAGATCTGACGAAGTATTATACGGAAGAAGAGATTGCGGCCATGTCGGATGAGGATAAACTAAATAAATATAATCAGCTTTGGAATAATTTCTGTGTCAGTGAATTCTACGAACCAGGATCTACCTTTAAACCATTTACCATAGCGGCGGGGCTGGAAATCGGAGCGCTGACCGGAGACGAGGGATACACCTGCGGCGGAATGCTCCATATCGGAGATCATGATATTCACTGCAGTAACCGTGACGGTCACGGCCCCCAATCGTTGAAGCGGTCGTTGGAGAATTCCTGCAATGTCGCGTTGATGCATATAGGGCAGGCTATCGGAAAGGAAGAATTCTGCAGATATCAGAAACTCTTTGGATTTGGGGAGTATACAGGAATTGACCTGCCGGGAGAAGCGTTGGGTCTTTTGTATGACGTAGAAGATATGGACCCGGCAAGTTTGGCGACCAATGCTTTCGGGCAGAATTTCAACGTGACGATGACGCAGCTTTCGGCATCGTTCTGTGCGTTGATCAACGGCGGAAACTATTATAAACCGCATGTGGTAAGGCAGATATGGGACGAGAACGGGAATCTGGTTGAAAATAAGAACCCTGTATTGCTGAAAAGGACGGTTTCGAAAGAAACCAGCGATATCGTCAAAGATTATATGCTTGGAGTCGTGCAGGAAGGCACCGGAGCGAAAGCCGCGGTGGAGGGATATGATGTCGGCGGAAAGACCGGAACTGCGGAGAAGCAGCCGCGCGGTAATAAGAAATATCTGGTGTCATTCATCGGGTATGCGCCCCAGGAGAATCCGGAGGTGGTCGTATACGCCGTGATCGACGAACCGAATGTTGCGGAGCAGGCATCCAGTGCTTATGCTATGCAGCTTGCGTCAGATATTATGAAGGAGATATTTCCCTATCTTGGGATCAGCAAATCATCCGCAGAAGGAGAAGCCGCAGAATAATCCGCCGGGTTTGCGGGGGAATCGACAGCTTATACAATATATGATTCATAACCTTGCAAAGGCTATAATAAATTATAGAAAATAGCTTTTGCGAGGTTTTTGTATTATGAAGAATAAGACATATAATAAGAAAAAGATTCTTGTCGTATTTGTCTGTGCAGCGGTAGTAATATTCACTTTGGTGGGGAGGCTTATCTATCTGATGGTTTTTGATGCGAAATACTATCAGAAGAAAGCGGAAGCTCTGCATGAACGGGAGCGTGAGATCAAGGCCGCCAGGGGAGAGATCCTAGATGCAAACGGGGAAGTATTGGCGACGAATAAGACGGTATGCACGATATCCGTGATCCACAGTCAGATCAGGGAACCGGAGAAGGTGATTAAGGCATTGGCGGAAGCGCTTGAGATGGATGAGGATACCGTACGCCGAAGAGTGGAAAAGGTATCTTCCATGGAGCGTGTTAAGACGAATGTTGATAAAGAGACCGGTGATACGATCCGTAATATGGAATTAGACGGAGTGAAGGTGGACGAGGATTTTAAGCGGTATTATCCGCATAATGAGCTGGCGTCTAAGGTATTAGGGTTTACCGGCGGGGATAATCAGGGAATTGTCGGGCTGGAGGTAAAGTATGAGGAGTATTTAAAGGGAGTAAACGGAACCATATTGACGACGACAGATGCAAGAGGCATTGAATTGGAGGGCGTCGCGGAGGATCGGGTGGAACCGAAAGCCGGCAATACGCTCCAGATCAGCCTGGATTATAATATTCAGATGTATGCACAGCAGATGGCGGAGAAGGTGATGGAAGAGAAGCAGGCGGAGAAAGTAGGGATTCTGCTTATGAATCCGCAGAACGGAGAGATACTTGCCATGGTCAATGTTCCGGAGTTCAATCTGAACGAACCGTTTACCCTGAATACGGATGGAGAGGAAGCAGGCATGTCGGATGAGCAGCGTCAGGATGTATTGAACCAGATGTGGCGGAACGGCTGTATCAACGATACTTATGAGCCGGGGTCTACGTTCAAGATCATTACGGCGTCCGCGTGTCTGGAGGAGGGAGTCGTAAAGCTTGAAGATCAATTCAGTTGTCCTGGTTACCGGGTGGTGGAGGATCGTAAGATTCGGTGTCATAAGGTGGGGGGACACGGTGCAGAGACGTTCATTCAGGGGATTCAGAATTCATGCAATCCGGTATTCATCGATATCGGGCTTAGACTGGGAGTGGATGATTTCTATAAGTATTTTCGCCAGTTTGGGCTGATGGATATGACGGGAATTGATCTGCCGGGTGAAGCGGGTACGATCATGCATAAAAAAGAAAATGTAGGGATGGTGGAGCTTGCGACGATGAGTTTTGGACAGTCTTTTCAGGTAACGCCGATGCAGATGGCGACTACGGTCAGTTCTCTGGTGAACGGGGGAAGAAGAATCACGCCCCATTTTGGCGTGAGAGTTCTGGATGAAGATGGAAAGGAAGTGAAAGAGTTCCGCTATGAGGAGAAGAAGAATATTGTGTCAAAGGAAACGTCTGCTACGATGCGTATGCTGCTGGAAAGTGTAGTGTCCGAAGGGTCAGGGAAGAATGCTTATATAGAAGGATATAAGATCGGAGGGAAGACGGCGACCTCCCAGACCCTGCCAAGAAGCGCGAACAGATATATATCTTCTTTTATCGGGTTCGCGCCTGCGGATAATCCCCAGATCCTGGGAATGTGTGTCATCTATGATCCCCAGGGAGTATACTATGGAGGAACGATCGCGGCTCCGGTGGTGAAGAATATATTTGCGAGCATATTACCCTATCTTGGCATTGAAAAAGAGTAGGAAATGAAGTATACTAGAATATGTTTGAAATCTGGTATCCGTAAGAATGCCAAGATGGATTGAGAGAAAACGAAGGAACTGAGGATGGTTTTTCAAGATTCCTAAATAACGAAAGAGATGAAGAGGTGGATGTATGGATTATAAAGTATTTGTTCCGGTAATAATCGCGTTCGCGCTGAGCGTGATCATGGGACCATTGATTATCCCGGTGCTTAGAAAATTAAAGATGGGCCAGACAGAACGTGAAGACGGTGTAAAGTCGCATCTGAAAAAGGCCGGTACGCCGACAATGGGAGGTGTGATTATACTTCTCAGCGTCGTTGTTACATCTGTGTTCTATATCAAAGATTATCCGAAGATAATTCCTATTCTGTTTGTTACGTTGGGATTTGGCCTGATTGGGTTTCTGGACGATTATCTTAAAGTAGTCATGAGACGTTCCGACGGGCTGTATCCGAAGCAGAAGATGGCGCTTCAGATCGTTGTGACTGCGATATTTGCATTTTATATGGTGAAATTTACAGATGTGTCCCTGGCTATGCTGCTGCCGTTTACCGGAGGGAAATACTGGAACGTAGGATGGCTTGCGATTCCCGTTATGTTTTTCGCGGTGATCGGAACTGTCAACGGAGTGAATTTTACAGATGGTCTGGATGGCCTGGCCTCCAGTGTGACCGTATTGGTTGCAACTTTTTTTACGGTAGTCGCGATCGGGACAAAAAGCGGCATAGAACCAGTCACCTGTTCGGTGGTAGGCGCATTGCTTGGTTTTCTCCTTTTTAATGTATATCCTGCCAGTGTGTTCATGGGAGATACGGGTTCTCTGGCGTTGGGAGGTTTTGTGGCGTCTACGGCATACATGCTCCAGATGCCGATCTTTATTATCATCGTGGGAATGATCTACCTGATAGAAGTTTTATCTGTTATGATACAAGTGACATATTTTAAGAAGACGGGCGGCAAGCGAATCTTTAAGATGGCGCCTATACATCATCATTTTGAGCTGTGCGGATGGTCGGAGACGAGGGTAGTGGCGGTATTTTCTATTGCCACGGCAATCCTTTGCCTGATTGCGTTGATGGCCATGTAGGAGGAAAGAGAGAGAATGGAGATAGCAAAGAAAAAAGTTCTGGTATTTGGTTCGGGGATCAGCGGGATCGGAGCAGCCGGATTATTAGAAGAACAGGGAGCGGAAGTAGTGCTCTACGACGGGGATGAGAAACTACAGGAAGAAAAGATTCGAAATAAATTAAAAGACGGAAGCAAAGCACAGATTATAATCGGCGCGTTCCCCGCGGAGCTTCTGGACACACTGGACATCGTGATACTAAGTCCGGGGGTTCCCGTGGATCATCCTCTTGTGAATCAGATGAGAGAAAAGGGGATCCTGATTACGGGCGAGGTGGAACTGGCCTTTGAGTCCGGAAAAGGGGATGTGCTGGCGATTACCGGCACGAACGGTAAGACGACAACGACGGCGCTCCTTGGAGAGATCATGAAGAATTACAAGGATGATGTGTTTGTGGTGGGGAATATCGGTAATCCATATACGACGGCGGCCGGTAAGATGAAAGACGGCAGTATAACAGTTGCGGAGATGAGCAGTTTTCAATTGGAAACGATTCTTGATTTTCGGCCTAAAGTAAGCGCGATATTGAATTTTACGCCGGATCATCTGGACCGTCATCATACGATGGAGGCTTATGTGGAGGCCAAGAAGAATATTGCGAGGAACCAGACGGAGGACGACTATTGTATTCTGAATTATGAAGACAAGCTGACGAGAGAATTTGGCGAAAATATCAAAGCACAGGTTCTATATTTCAGCAGCCGGCGTAAACTAGAAAAGGGAATCTATCTGGAAGACGACAGAATCATTTACCGTGATAAAGAGATTACGGAGCTTTGCAGTATTAAGGAGCTGAATCTGCTGGGACTTCATAACTACGAGAATGTGATGGCGGCGGCGGCGATGGCTCTTGTGTACGGGGCGCCTGCAGAGATCGTAAGGGAGAGTGTGAAAGCGTTTAAGGGAGTGGAGCATCGGATCGAATACGTGACGGAGAAGAATGGAGTCGCATATTACAATGATTCCAAGGGAACGAATCCTGACGCGGCGATAAAAGGGATTCAGGCGATGAACCGGCCTACCGTGCTGATTGGCGGAGGCTATGATAAGGAATCTGTCTATACAGAATGGATCAACAGTTTTGAAGGAAAAGTTAAGAGATTAGTCCTGGTAGGGGCTACGAAGGAAAAGATTGCAAGAGACGCCAGAACCTGCGGGTTCTATGATTATATATTTGCAGACACATTTGAAGAGGCGGTGCTTGAGGCGGTGAAAGCGGCGGAGCCGGGGGATGCGGTCCTGCTGTCGCCGGCATGTGCAAGCTGGGGGATGTTCCCGAATTATGAGGTACGCGGAGAGAAGTTTAAAGAGATTGTAAATTCCTTATAAGGAGTGGCACAGATTGACTCATTCTAATAACAGAAGGTATGATTATACGCTTCTTGCCGCGCTGGCTTTGCTTGTAATTATGGGACTTGTGATCCTGTACAGCACAAGCGCTTATAACGGTGAAGTGAAGTTCCATGATTCATTCTATTATCTGAAGAAACAGGTGTTTGCGACAACCCTTGGAATTGCCGCGCTGTTTGTGGCGGCCAATATGGACTATCATGTGTGGAGACATGTGGCGGTGCTGGGATATCTGACAGCGATACTTTTGTCTGTGGCTGTTCTGTTTATCGGAGATGAAATCAACGGGTCCAAAAGATGGCTGTCTTTGGGACCTTTTTCTTTTCAGCCGTCGGAATTTGCCAAAGTGGCGGTTATACTCTTCCTGGCGCATATGGTGACAAAGAATGTAAAAGATATAGGGAAGATGCGCACGATGATTAAGATCATGGCGTTGATCCTCCCGATCGTTGCGTTGGTTGGAGCCAGCAACTTAAGTACGGCGATCATCATTCTGGGAATCGCGGTCATCCTCATCTTTGTCGCCAGTCCGAAGTATGGTCAGTTCGTGTTCATGGGACTCCTGGGAGTGGGATTTATGGCAATCTTCCTGGCGCTTGAGAGTTACCGTCTGGAACGGCTCGCTATCTGGAGGAATCCGGAGGCATATGAAAAAGGATACCAGACTTTGCAGGGGTTGTATGCCATCGGTTCGGGCGGTCTCTTCGGCAGAGGATTGGGGCAGAGTATCCAGAAGCTTGGTTTCGTTCCGGAAGCGCAGAACGATATGATATTTTCTATCATATGTGAAGAACTGGGATTATTCGGCGCCGGTTTTGTCCTGATTCTCTTCCTTATCCTGATCTGGAGGTTCTTTGTGATTGCGACACATGCGGGAGACCTGTTTGGAGCGTTGATTGCGACGGGAGCCATGGGACATATGATGATCCAGGTAATCTTGAATATCGCAGTGGTTACGAATACGATTCCGAATACAGGAATCACGCTGCCATTCATAAGCTACGGAGGCACCTCTGTCGTATTTCTCCTTGTGGAAATGGGGCTTGTCTTAAGCGTATCGTCTCTGGTAAAATAGGAGAAAAGAGACTGGGAGTATAAAGCTATGGAAAGATATCAGGAAAGGGAGAACGTACGAAGGGAGAACCGGGAAGGAAGAAGCGAGCGGGAAATTCACAGGAAGAGACCGAAGAAAAAAACGCACAAAGTGTATGCTTTTTTCGTTTTGTTGCTAGGATGTGTTATTATTGGAGTTACGGTCTTCCTGCTATTCTACGTTCAGAAAATTACCGTAAGCGGGAATGAGTACACGACGGACCAGGAGATCATCGAAACGGTACGAAGCGACAGGTATTCTGTAAATACATTATATATTTTGGGGAAATATGCTCTTGAAAAAGGAGAGATACTGCCGTGCCTTGAACAGATGAAGATCCGGCTGAAAGCTCCCTGGAGCCTTAAAGTGACCGTAAAAGAGAAACCCATCGTCGGGTACATACGAAACGGGGAGAACTATGACTATTTTGATAAAGAAGGCATGATTGTATTCGAGTCTTCGACATTGATAGAAGGGATTCCGTATGTTGAAGGTATTGACGTAGGGGAGATTAAACTATATCAGTACCTGAAGAGTGAAGATACAAAAATATTTGAACACATTCTGGAGACGTCAAAGGAAGTGGCAAAGTACGGACTGACGTCGGCGAAGATTATCTGTGAGGGGGATGAGATCTGTCTGGATATAGGAAGTATCAGGGTTTGCCTGGGAAAGAATGTGTCTGCAGAACAGATTGCGCAGATTCCACCTATTCTTGATAAGCTGGGGGACAGGGCGGGAATCCTGCATCTGGAGAATTATTCCGAGACGGCGGGAACGATTACATTCGAAGAGGCAGAGGCAGGGGCCGACGAAAGCCAGCCGCCGGCGGAACAATAGTATCTTGGACGGAGATTAACGGTATAACAAAGAAAAATAAGAAAAATGAAGAAATTCTATTGATATTTTATACAAAAGTCTTTATTATATAGTATATATGGCAAAAAGGACATTTCATTTGCTTTATGTATGGGATGTATAATATATAATAAGGATAACAAAGGAGGAGAAACCCTTGCTAGAAATTAAAACGAATGAATCAGAAGCAGCGGCGAAGATAATTGTTGTTGGAGTCGGCGGCGGCGGTAATAATGCCGTGAACCGAATGATTGATGAACAGATTGCCGGTGTTGAGTTTATTGCTATTAATACAGATAAGCAGGCATTACAGTTATGCAAGGCGCCTACGCTTATGCAGATCGGTGAGAAGATTACGAAGGGACTCGGAGCAGGAGCAAGGCCTGAGATTGGAGAGAAAGCCGCGGAAGAGAGCGCAGAAGAAGTATCCTCTGCGTTAAAGGGCGCGGACATGGTATTTGTGACCTGTGGTATGGGCGGCGGTACCGGAACCGGCGCTACGCCTGTGGTTGCGAAGATCGCGAAGGAGCAGGGCGCGCTGACGGTAGGAGTCGTAACGAAGCCTTTCCGGTTCGAATCTAAGACGCGTATGAATAACGCGCTGTCAGGGATTGAGAAGTTAAAAGAGAGCGTGGATACGCTGATCGTTATCCCGAATGATAAATTACTTGAAGTTGTTGACAGACGTACTACGATGCCTGAGGCTCTTAAGAAAGCGGACGAGGTATTACAGCAGGGTATCCAGGGCATCACGGACCTGATTAATGTACCGGCGCTGATTAACCTTGACTTTGCCGATGTCCAGACGGTTATGACGGACAAGGGTATCGCGCATATCGGTATCGGACAGGGCCGCGGCGATGACAAAGCCCTTGAAGCCGTAAAGCAGGCGGTTTCCAGTCCGCTGCTTGAGACGACGATTGCCGGGGCGTCGCATGTCATTATTAACGTATCCGGAGATATTACGCTGATGGATGCTTCGGATGCGGCCGAATATGTACAGGATCTCGCCGGGGAAGATGCGAATATTATCTTTGGCGCGATGTATGACGACGCCAGGACCGATGAAGCGACGATCACTGTGATTGCGACAGGTCTCCACAATGTAGGAGGCAGCGCGTCTAAGCTGAAGTCAAGATTAGAGACGCCGAGGAACGGCGCTATGCCGCATGGCGGCGTGGGTATGCAGGGCGTTGGTTATGACAGAGGTATGCAGTCAGGCGGGCAGGTTTCTCCAAGGCTGGATTTTGGAATGTCACAGACTCCAAAGAGCGGCAGTACGGCAGCGGCGGCAGCGATGCCGAGGCGTCCGGTAGGCGGAACGGCTCCCACATTGGATACGCCAAGGACACCGGTTAGTAAGGTAAAAGAGCAGTCTATTAAGATACCGGATTTCTTCAAAAG
>CANODD010000039.1 GCA_947564705.1 uncultured Dorea sp.
GCGCTCCTGCTCGGCAATCGCTTGTTTGATATGTTCCGCGATACCGGTGCGGTATGAGCGGACGGATCTCTGCGAGATGACGAGGCAGATCTGCGCTGATCACTATGAAGAGATGACAGGGTGCGGCCTGGATTTTCAGATAGAGATTCCGGAGGTCCCGGTTTATGCAGAGGTTGATACCAGGGAATTTCCAAGAGTGATCGAGAATCTTCTGGGAAATGCGGCCAGGTATAACCAGACCGGGAAGAGTGCGGGCGTAGAGGTGAGGCAGACCGGGGAGGGGATCTGGATCTCTGTGTGGGATGATGGGAAGGCCATTGCCAGAGAACTTGAGAAGGTGCTTTTTGACCCTTTCGTCAGAGGCGACCGTGCAAGGCTTACCAGCGGCGGAACGGGCCTGGGGCTTGCGATTGCGGGAAAGATCGTGGAAAAGCACGGGGGAAAACTTGAGTATGCGCGCCAGGGGGAGAAAAATGTTTTTACTGTATTTTTTAAATGGTAAAAAAATGTAAAAAACATATTGACAAAGTGGGTCATAGTAGTGTATATTATCAATGTTGCATATCATATGTATGCTGCCTTGGCTCAGTCGGTAGAGCGTCGCCTTGGTAAGGCGGAGGTCGGCGGTTCGATTCCGCTAGGCAGCTCTGAGAAGAATATAACGAAAGACTTTTCAAAGTGCAGAGCTTTGGAAGGTCTTTATTTTATTATAAGACAATATGAACGGATAAGTTACTTTTTTATTCGGTTTTGAACGGAAATATTCTTGAAGGACTGCTCTGTATTGAATTTCAACATAAAATAATCTGACAGACACATGGTAGGCATATATAATAAAAGTACAAAAAACCATACGAAATTGCGAGGTGGTGGACATGATGACCATACACAGCCCGCAGCCGTGGCAGGAGTGGAGTAAGGGAGACCGCCGTTATTTTGCAGAAAAAAGAGGTCTGGAGAGCGTTAGAGGAATTTTATGAGGCAAGAAAGATCAAGGCAATACGAACCTGGAACTTCTTATTTTTTGCCAGGAAAATAATATCTTAGTGGAAGCGTATTCTCCAATCGCCCACGGCGAGGGATTCATTAGTAATATGAAAGGAATACTACCCGGGGTCAGAAATCCTGGGTAGTATTTTTTAGCCATTTGTAGCTTTTGTGGTGCCGGTAGACAAAAGGCATCTTTACTGACCAGCTTGAAAGATCACAGCAGAACCAGGACAGAAAGAAGGAGGAAAACTAGCTATGAGACATTTTCTTTTGCATATCAATATCCACTTTTACATTCCATTCCGAGCCATGCCTACATCGGAAAAATGCCGTACAGGGAAACTCCCCATACGGCGGGTAAAGATCATTTTCCGAATAGATCGCTGTGCGACCCGGTCCGGGACAGGGTCAACACCAGAACATCATCCTCAATGCGATAGATCAGCAGCCAGTCGGGCAGTACATGGCACTCACGGTGTCCGACCCAGTTCCCGGACAGGGCGTGGTCCCTGTTTTTCTCCGGGAGGGGGATTCCCATGGCAAGGTCGGCGATCACGCCCTCCAACAGACGAATGTTCAGTCCACGCCTCATTGCCAGCTTGTAATCTTTCTTGAATTGTGTGGTGGGCTTGACGGTATATTTTGCGTTTTTCATGCTTTCAGGTCTGCGAACAGTTCATCCAGATCAGTATACCCTTTTACTGCCGGGTCCTTCGCAATCCTTTCTGCCTCCAGCATGGCGGCAACCGTTTCGCTGTTGGGCTGGTTGAGGGAAACCTCAAAGGGAATCCGGCCCTCACGGAGAGATTGACGGACAAAAATATTGAACGCCGTTGTCAGGTTCATGCCGAGTTCCCCGAACAGCCTTTCAGCCTGCACTTTCAGGTCTGAATCCATGCGGATGCTGATGTTTGTGGTAGAGCCAGCCATATAACCATCTCCTTTCTTGCTGGTGATTACAGTATATGCTATCTGCACGAAAAATACAATATTTTGCACGAAGAATTAACAGTAAATTCATTTCCAGGGGGGGGGTGAAACGAGAAATGCTGGGTAAACAGAAACAACATGACTTAATTCCTGTTATGGATTACGGACAATACCAGCGGGCAAGGAAGTTGGTGCATGAGTGCTGCAACTATGACAACGGCCAGTGTATCGCCCTTGACGAAGGGGATGGGTGCGTCTGTGTGCAGAGCATCTCTTTATTCGGTTTTTCGGTTTTATGCCGGTGGTTCCGCTGTGACGGGGCTGTGTTAAACAGACTGATTAACCGCATGCTGATAGACAAGCCGAAGAAGATTGACGAGGTAAGGACATAGGAAGTGCGGATTGTTTATAATTTTGTTAGGAAACTGTAAGTCAATTCTCTGCAAAATTTATATCCTTTTAATTGCTTTTTGGATATAAAAAAATAAGATGGACTGATTGTGATAAATCTTTTGTTTTCAATGCTTTCGGAGGATTTTAATAAAATTCTATGGGGTGTGATGAACACCTTTGAAATTGTGAATTTCTAATTTCTATTTGCAATGCGCTGTTTCCATGCTTTCGGAATTGTGGTATACTGAATAAAAAACAGATAAGGGAGAACTATAATGGAGTTTTTTTTACTTGCTGTACTTTTTATTGTTGCTGTATATGTAGTACAAAAAAAGCGGTATGAAAACACGGAATATTATCAGCAAACCAAAAATCCATATATGAGTGTTTTCTTTAATAAGGGACGGCTGGGTGAATTTTACACATATAAGTATCTGAAGTCACTTTCCGGGTACAAACGGTACTTATTTAATTTATATGTTCCGAAAAATAACGAAGAAACTACTGAATTAGATGTTGTCCTTCTGCATGAATCGGGTATATATGTATTTGAATCCAAAAACTATAGTGGGTGGATTTTTGGAACAGAATCTCAGCAATATTGGACTCAAACATTGCCCGTTGGACGAGGGCGAACTCAGAAAAATCAATTTTACAATCCTGTCTTGCAGAACAAGGGGCATCTAAAATGGCTTCAAATATTCCTTGATGACCGAACTTTGCCTTTTTATTCATATGTTGTATTCAGCGATAGATGTACTTTGAAAAAGATTACTTTAACCAGTGGAAAGCATTATGTTGTTAATCGGTATAATCTTTTTTCGGCGGTGCAACAAAATATTACAAAGGCAGGGATACAATTGTCGTCAGATAAAATCGATGAAATTTATGAAAAATTGTATCCGCTTACGAAGATAGATGAAGCAGAAAAAATAATACATATTAAAAATATTCAACAAAGAGTGCAGGATAATTTTTCACGGAATATTTTTACTGCAACGGCAACGCCGAATATTGAGAAAACACTATGTCCACGTTGCGGCGGACAACTTGTTATGCGTATTGCGTCTAAAGGGAAACGTCAGGGGAAAAGATTTTTGGGCTGCTCTAATTATCCGCAGTGCAGATATATAGAGAATTTGCCGGAAGAATAATAAAAGGGCAGCTATAAAGCGGAGGATTCGTATGAATTTATCAAAAGAGAATAAACGTCTCGAAACTGTGACAATTCGAGATGCAAGTATTAAAGACGCAGAACGTATTTTAGAAATTTATGCATATTATGTGAAGAATACAGCAATTACCTTTGAGTATGAAGTTCCAACGTTGGATGAATTTCAAAAGCGTATCGAAAACACATTAAAACGTTATCCCTATCTTGTCATTGAGAAAGACGGAATAATTCAAGGTTATGGATATGCAGGTACCTTTGTAGGACGAGCGGCCTATAATTGGTCATGCGAAATGACGGTATATCTTGATCATACTTCACTGAAATGTGGTTTGGGACGAAAGATATATGAGACGCTTGAAGATAGATTACGAGAAATGGGGATTTTGAATTTGTATGCTTGTATTGGATATCCCGAGTATGAAGACGAATATCTAAGTAAAAACAGCGCGGATTTTCACGCGCATCTCGGTTTCACAAAGGTAGGAGAATTTCACAAGTGCGGCTATAAATTTGATCGTTGGTACAATATGATTTGGATGGAGAAAATAATTGGAGAACATCAAGAGATAAATATAGAGTGATAGATTATGGAAGGAGATACCTATGAGAAAGAACCTGGTTATCGACAGCGGTATGAAGGAATTATGGCCTGCGGTAAGGGTAGGCTGTCTGCAGTACAGAGTAAAGGTTGAGAAGAAGAATGAGGAGATGTGGAAATATCTGAAAAGAGATATCTTTAAGAAAGTGAAGGATGCCATCTTCGACTACGGTATCAATGAGATTCCCAATATCAGGGAATCCCGGGCGGCATATAAGGCCTTCGGCAAAGATCCCAGCCGTTACAGAGTGTCTTCCGAGGCTCTGGTTCGCCGTATCGGACAGGGGAAAGGTCTCTATGAAGTGAATACAGTAGTAGATGTGAATAACCTGATCTCTGTTGAGTCCGGATTTTCCGTGGGCTCTTATGATACGTCGAAGATAGAGGATGATTTGGTGTTCCGTATCGGGTGTGAAGGAGAGACTTACAAGGGGATCGGGAAAGATGAGATACATATAGACTGTCTCCCGGTATTATCGGATGAAAAAGGCGCGATAGGAAGCTCTACCAGCGATTCCGAGAGGGCGATGATCACGGAGGAAGCGGCGGAGGTGTTGACGCTGATCTACTCATTTTCAGAAAATGAGGATCTCGAGGCGGCGCTGGATTATGGAAAAAAATATCTGGAAACATATGCAGGGGCGCAGGATGTAGAAGCATGGATCGTAGCTTGACGTATTGGGTTTATACATTTCTGATGAAAATGGCCGTACAAAAACAAAGTAAGAAGATTTCAGAATTATGCAATATATAATATAAGAAAAAGACAGCCGGAGAAGCTGACTGCTTCGGACTGTCTTTTTATTATGCTTATAATTTGAACCATCCAAGTCCGCTTGCAACGGAACTTGCCAGAATCAGCACCAGGAAGATAGGCGCGATCCATTTTATCATGACATTGAACATCTTCTCTCCTGTGAAGGTTCCGTCTGACGCCTTTACTTCGTCGGCAATAGCTTTCGGCTTGATGATGAAGCCCACGAAGATACAGGTAAAGAATGCGACGATCGGCATCAACACACTGTTGCTTGCGAAGTCCATGATGTCCAGGATAGACATGCCGTTCCAACTGATGAAGCCAAGCGCTCCGAACCCGAGGGAAGAAGGAATTCCCATGACCGCCGCCAGTATAAATACGAAGATACCGGTAAAACGCCGTTTCCAGCCGAATTTGTCCATGAAGACAGATACGATAGTCTCCATCAGGGAGATGGCGGAAGTAAGCGCGGCGAAGAAAACAAGTACGAAGAAGATGGTTCCGATGGCTCCGCCGAAACGCATACTTGCGAATACCTTTGGAAGCGTCATGAACATCAGTCCGGGACCTGCGCTGAGCGCGGAACGGTCTCCGCCGGAGAACGCGAACACGGCGGGGATGATCATCAGACCCGCGAGAAATGCGATACCGGTGTCAAACAGTTCGATCTGGCGTACAGAGCTTTCCAGATTGTTGTCTTTCTTCATATAAGAACCATATGTGATCATAATGCCCATTGCCAGAGACATGGAATAAAAGAGCTGTCCCATGGCTGCAAGGATCGTCTTGGCCGATACGTCTGCCATGTGGGGTTTGATGTAATAGACAAGTCCCTCCATAGCGCCGTCCAGCGTAAGTCCATATACGGAGATTATGATGGTCAGCACCACAAGGATCGGCATCATGATTTTACTTACTTTCTCGATTCCCTTTTCAACGCCGAATAAAACTACGATTGCCGCCATAGCCAGGAACAAGAGGAACCAGCAGATAGGTTCTGTCGTGCTGCTGATGAAGTCCGTAAAATAAGTATCTCCGGCAGAAGCCTGAACACCCCCGCTTACAAATACTGCGAAGTATTTAACGACCCATCCGCCGATTACGGAGTAGTATGGAAAGATGATAACCGGGACGATCACGGCGAGTACTCCCAGGAATCCAAAACGCTTATCCAGGGACTTAAACGCAACGATGGCGCTTACGCCTGTCTTGCGCCCCAGGGCGATCTCGGCGATCATCAGGGTGAATCCGAAGGTGACTGCGAGAATTAAGTAGATCAGCAGAAATGTTCCGCCTCCGTACTGTGCGGCAAGATAGGGGAACCGCCATATATTCCCAAGTCCGACAGCAGACCCGGCTGCAGCAAGTACAAAACCAAGTTTGCTGGAAAAGTTACTTCTGTTTTTCATGTAAAAACCTCCTCAAAATAATAATACCATTCCTTAATTAGATCATGCTCTATTATTACATGAAAAGACCTTTTTTTCAAGAAATATTTATCTTTTTGGAGTTTTTGAAGTTTTTGTACGATGGCTGTCGAGGATCAGCCTTACGGAACGGTACAGGAAAGGCTTGTACTGCTCGATGGGCAGCGGTTCCTCATACAAGATGGAGTTATATCCGGCGGAGCCGGCGAGCTCTACGATCGTAAAGAGCATGACGTCTACGTCCTCGTACTCATATTTGTCCTTCATAACCATATCCAGGAATACCTCATAGAAATCATGGTCTGCGCGTTCGCCGGTCAGGAGGACAGATCGCAGGGCACCCATGACCAGGTTCTTGGAAATGAAATTCAGCAGAGGAACATTGAGCACCAGGGTGTCGATAATGTGGTTCATAATATAGATCAATTGTTCCTCCAGTCCCTCCACGGGTTCACTTTCCTGGTCAAGCGCGAGCTTTGCCGTACGGAAGAGCTCAAGAGTCTTGTGGGCGATCAGTTTATTGCGGATATCGTATTTGTCCTTAAAATACAGATAGAAGGTTCCCTTTGCAACCCCGGCTTTCTCTACGATGTCAGAGATCGCGGTGGAATTGATGCCCTTCGTGATAAAAAGTTCGTAGGCGCTGTTAAATAGAGTTTCTTTTTTCTTCTTTTTATTTTCGTCAATTTTCCCCATGATAATCCTTTCGAAGCAGCCGTCTGTATCCATCGAAGGTCTGCTTTAGTTTCCCCAAATAGAATCGTGTCGGCAGTATAAACAGTAACTGTATATGTCTATTATAACCAGTATAACCAGCGAATTTCAAGTAGTTTAATAAAAAATGACTAAAAGTCATAAAAAGTATTGACTAATGGTCATTCTTGTAGTATAGTGCATATTGTAAGAAATGACTGGCAGTCAGAAAATGAAAAGGAGCAGGTGAGTATGGTTCAGTTTGGGAAAAAAGTGGTGAAGTACAGAGCGTTGATTTTGATCGTCAGTTTATTGCTGCTGATTCCTTCTGTGTTTGGGTATGTGAATACCAGAGTGAATTATGATGTTCTGACCTATCTGCCGGAGGATATCGAAACCATGAAGGGGCAGGATATCATGGTGGAGGATTTCGGAACAGGAGCGTTCTCCATGTTTATCGCGGATGGCATGGAGGATAAGGATGTTGTGAAGTTAAAGAAAGAGATCGAAGAGATTGATCATGTAGAGAATGTCCTGTGGTATGATTCTGTGATGGATATCTCGGTTCCGGCAAGCATGCTTCCGGATGACCTCTACGAGGTGTTTAATTCGGATACCGGAACGATGATGGCGATTTTCTTTGATGAGGGAACTTCTTCGGACGGAACGATGGAGGCGATCGAGTCGATACGGAAAGTTGCGGGGAAACAGTGCTTCTTAAGCGGGATGTCGGCCATCGTGACGGACACAAAGAATCTTGCAGAGAAGGAGACTCCCCTGTATGTCATGATCGCGGTTGTGCTGGCGGTGCTGGTCTTAGGCATCACGATGGATTCCTTCTTCGTACCGGTGTTGTTCCTTTTGAGTATCGGAATGGCGATTCTTTATAATCTGGGAAGTAATTATTTCCTGGGAGAGATATCATATATTACGAAAGCGTTGGCGGCGGTGCTGCAGCTTGGGGTTACGCTGGATTATTCCATCTTCCTGATGCACAGCTACGAAGAGCAGCAGGCGCGCTATGACGGAGACAAGAAGCGTGCCATGGCGCATGCGATCGCCCATACGTTTTCATCGGTCGTGGGAAGCTCGGTTACGACGATCGCGGGATTTATCGCACTGTGTTTCATGAGTTTCACACTCGGATTAGATATCGGAGTGGTTATGGCGAAGGGAGTTGTCTTTGGCGTGATTGCCTGTGTGACGATCCTGCCTTCCATGATCCTGTGCTGTGACAGATTGATTGAAAAGACGAAGCACAGACCCTTGCTTCCGGATATCGGGAGATTGTCGGCGAAGGTTACGAAACATTATCTCTGGTATGTTATAGCGTTCCTGGTTCTGCTGGCTCCTGCGGTTTACGGAAATAATCATACAGGAGTCTACTATAATCTGGATGAAACGCTTCCGAAGGAGCTGCCCAGCATTATCGCTAATGAGAAGCTGAAAGAAGACTATGAGATGAACACGACCCATATCCTTCTTCTGGACAGTTCCGTCCCCTCATCTGACGTAGGAAAGATGCTGAAGAAGATTGAAGATGTGGACGGAGTAAAGTGGGCACTGGGGTTAGATAAGCTGGTAGGTCCGGGGATACCGTCAGATATGCTCCCGGAATCCGTCACAGGGATGTTAAAGACGGATCAATACCAGATGGTCATGGTTAATTCACTGTATAAGGTGGCGTCGGACGAAGTAAACCGGCAGATCGAGGAGATCAACGAGATCATGGATCAGTATGACGAGAGTGCGATGCTTGTAGGGGAAGGTCCTCTGACGGCAGATCTGATCAAGATTACGGATAAGGACTTTAAGACGGTAAGCATCGTATCCATCGGGATAATCTTCATTATCATCCTGGTGCTGTTCCAGTCCGTCTCCCTGCCGGTTATCCTGGTAGGCGTGATAGAGTTTGCGATCTTCGTCAATATGGGAATTCCGTTCTATACAGGAACTACGCTTCCCTTCGTCGCTTCTATCGTAATCGGGACGATACAGCTTGGTTCTACCGTGGACTATGCGATCCTGATGACCACGCGTTATAAGAGGGAAAGAAGTCAGGGTAAGAGCAAATATGACGCCGTCACCATCGCGCATCAGGCGTCGGCACAGTCCATCATGGTAAGCGCATTCAGTTTCTTTGCGGCGACGGTCGGCGTAGGTTTATATTCGAATATTGATATGATCAGTTCTCTGTGTATCCTGATGGCGAGGGGCGCCGTGATCAGTATGGTTGTAGTCGTGTTTATCCTGCCGTCTATGTTTATGGTATTTGACAAAGTAATCGTGAAGACGAGCAGAGGGTTTCTGCCGAAGAAGACGGAAGGCAAGGAAGGGCATAAACATAAGAACGGACACGGAAATAACGGCTCGATGACAGAATGTACAGATTAATATACGGTATCATATATAACGTATAACGAAAGAAGCAATGAAGGAAATATCATATAGAAAGAAATACTTTATAAAAAGAAATATTTTATAAAAAGAAATACTTTATAAAAAGAAATACCTTATAAAAAGAAATACCTTATAAAAAGAAATACCTTATAAAAAGAGATATCTTATAAATAAGAAATTTTATAAAAAAGTATAGTGCAGAAATGAAGCAGGAGGTATATGTATGAATAGAAACAGAAAAGTAATAGCCAGGGCTATGGTGGTTGCGATGGCGACAAGTGTGGTTGGAGCATATAATTATCAGAATCCCGCAGGAGTGGTAATGGCAGAGGAAGAGACGACAGAACTGCTTGAGCAGGCTGCCGGCGCGGTGTTAGAAGGCAATGAAGGGATCGGAAGCGAAGAAGGAACCGTGACGGTGGAAGGCAGTGCGGATGGTCAGGAAACGGATCAGACTCCGGATTCCGGAAACGGATTATTCAAAGAAGAATCCGTATATGTGAAGGCGGACCCGGAAGGAAACGTGGATAAGACCACGGTTACAGAGTGGATTAAGAACCCGGAAAGCGGCGAGCTTGCAGATGAATCCGGATTGAAGGAGATCAGGAATATCAAAGGCGAAGAAGAATTTACGAAAGGAGACGGGAATGACCTGAAGTGGAAATCAGACGGGAACGATATCTATTATCAGGGAACGACCAATGAGAAACTTCCGGTGGATGTGAATATCTCCTATAAATTGAATGGAAAGGCTGTGAAAGCAGAAGATCTGGCCGGAAAAGACGGGAAGGTTGAGATTCATATCGACTATGAGAATCATGCGAAGCAGAATGTGGAGGTAAAGGGTGAGAATGTAGAGATGTACACACCGTTTACCATGGTAACGGCGATGATGCTTCCGACGGATGAGTACACCAATGTGACGATCGACAACGGAAAGATTATGTCGGACGCGGATAAGAATATTGTGGTGGGACTCGGTTTTCCGGGGCTTACCGAGAATCTGAAGCTGAATGACGTAGACGTAGATATCCCGGAGAGCGTGACGGTTACTGCGGATGTGAAGAACGCTTCTGTAGGACCTACGATTACTATGGCTTCCGCAGAGATTATGAATGAATTCAGCCTGAGTGATGTTGAGGACTTTGACAGTCTGGAGGATTCTCTTCATGAACTGGAAGACGCGTCGGCCAAGTTAGAGGACGGTTCGAAAGACGCGGCGGACGGAGCGAAGCAACTGGCGGACGGTTCGAAAGATGCGGCGGACGGAGCGAAGCAACTGGCGGACGGTTCGAAAGATGCGGCAGACGGTGCCAAGGAGCTGGCGGACGGTTCACAGGAAGCAGCGAACGGAGCAGGAGAACTGGCGGACGGAGCCAGGAGCGCGGCGGCAGGAGCGGAAGAACTTGCGGAGGGAAGCAAAAGCGCGGCGGCAGGAGCGGAAGAACTTGCAGACGGAACCAAGAGCGCGGC
The DNA here is from genome assembly GCA_947564705.1 of uncultured Dorea sp. Taxonomy (GTDB): domain Bacteria; phylum Bacillota; class Clostridia; order Lachnospirales; family Lachnospiraceae; genus Sporofaciens. Next base: position 10,836 of record CANODD010000039.1, read on the forward strand.
GGCAGGAGCCAAGGAGCTGGCGGAAGGAACCAGAAACGCTGTGGACGGAGTTAAGGAATTGGCAGACGGAACCAAAAGCGCGGCCAATGGAGCAAAGGAAGTAGAGGCAGGTTCGAAGGAGCTGGCAGCAGGCGTGAACGAGCTGAACAGTAAGAGTGGTGAACTGATCAATGGTGTAAATGCACTGGCGTCTGGTGTGGAAGGATATACAAACGGTGTGAGTGGTCTGGCAGTCGGAGCGGGCAGCCTGAATCAGAATGCGAAATTTCTCTCCCAGAGCCTTGCGGATATCTCACAAGGCCTGCAGAGCGTAGTAAATCCTGACGGCGGTACTGCGGCGTCGCTTGCGGCGGCCGGGAATGCCCTGGCATCGGCGGATAATGTGCTGGCAGGGGCGAACCCGACGCAGGGGCAGTATGAGCTCAACCCGGCAGGCGTGTCAAGCGCAGCTGCGCAGATCGCGGCTTTGACAGATGGAGCGGTGGATCAGGGTGCGATAGAAGCGTTGATTTACAGTTGTGTAGACGCGACTCCTGTCGGAGGGTCGGATGCCTCGGCGGAGATTGCCGCTGCTATGTCAGAGATTGCAGATGCACAGAATTCGATCAGCGCTGCGCAGAATGAAGAGGCGAATGCACAGGCTGTAAGAGAAGCGACATTAAGGGAACTGGCGGCCCAGCTTCAGGAAGTAAGCGGAGGAGTCACACAATTGTCCCAGGGGGCAGCCGATCTGTCGACCGGGATCAATCAGTTGGCCGGTCAGAATGAAGCGTTAATGAGTGGTATTAATAAACTCTCGGACGGTGTTCCGCAGCTCTCGGACGGTGTAAGCCAGCTTGCGGCCGGAGCATCAAAGCTCTCGCAGGGAGCGGGCGCATTGTCAGCCGGAAATCAACAGCTGGCGGTGGGAGCAGACGCGCTGCTTGCAGGAAGCCAGGAGCTTAAGGCAGGGGCAGATGCACTGTCAGCCGGAAATCAGCAGCTCGCAGCCGGAGCCGGAGCGTTGGCGGCAGGTAACCGACAGCTTTCAGATGGAGCCGGAGCGCTTTTAAACGGGAATCAGCAGCTTGCAGCCGGAGCCGGAGCGCTTTTAAACGGGAATCAGCAGCTTGCAGCCGGAGCCGGAGCTCTTTTAAACGGGAATCAGCAGTTGGCGGCAGGAGCCGGAGCTCTTTTGAACGGGAATCAGCAGTTGGCAGACGGAGCCGGAGCTCTTGCAGCCGGCAATCAACAGCTTGCAGACGGTATGTCAGAATTCAAGACATCCGGAATCGATAAGCTGACGGATGTATTCGATAATGATATCCAGTCAGTGAAGTCCAGGATTGACGCCATGTCGGAACTTGGAAAGAGCTATAAATCTTTCGCCGGAATTAAAGAAGGGATGGAAGGCAGCACGAAATTCATCATCGAGACAAAAGGAGTGGAATAATAAATAAAAGTTCTGAAAAAGTATATCGCTTAAATTGAAAATCATTCTGTCTCATGCTATAATAATGAACATCCAGGAAAATAACAGTATATTAATTGAAAGAATTAACGCGGTGAAGCGCTGGATGTAAGTTTGAAAATAGCTGATTCTCCTGCTTGAAAACAGCAGGAGATGCGTATAATAAAGGAGAGCAAGAATGGAAGCGTATACGACTTTTGCTGGGGTATATGACATGTTTATGGACAATATACCCTATGAAAAATGGGTGGAATATCTGCATGATATCATGGAAGAATATAATATTCATGAAGGAACTATACTGGAGCTCGGATGCGGGACGGGGAATATGACGGAATTACTGGCATCTAAAGGTTATGATATGATCGGAGTGGATAATTCTGAGGATATGCTTGAGCTGGCGATGGAAAAGCGGCTGAAAAGCGGTCACGACATCCTGTATCTTCTGCAGGATATGCAGTCTTTTGAATTATTTGGTACGGTTAAGGCGGTTATAAGCGTCTGCGATTCGATCAATTACGTGACGGATGAAGCGGAGCTCAAGGAAGTATTCCGTCTGGTGAATAATTATCTGGATCCCAGGGGAATTTTTATTTTTGATTTCAATACAGAATACAAGTACCGGGAGATCTTAGGAGACCGGGTGATTGCGGAAGAAAGGGACAAGTGCAGTTTTATATGGGACAATTATTATAATGAACAGGATAAGATTAATGAATATGAGCTGACCTTATTTGTGCAGAGTGAGGAAGATACCGACCTTTATCGGAAGTATCAGGAAGTTCATTATCAGAGGGCGTATACGTTGGAAAAGATTAAGACTTTGATCGAGAAAGCGGGGCTTCGTTATGTCACGGCCTATGACGCGTATACAAAGAAGGCTCCGATGTACACCAGCGGGCGGGTCTGCGTAGTGGCCCAGGAGTATGGGAAATAAAAAAGGCTAAAGCTATGTAAAGGGAGAGATATGGAAGATTATATAGTAAGGGCAACGGCAGCCGATAATCAGGTTCGGGCTTTTGCCGCTACGACAAAGCAGGTAGTTGAGACGGCGAGACAACATCATAATACCAGCCCGGTGGCTACGGCGGCTTTAGGACGTCTCTTAAGCGCGGGAGCGATGATGGGAAGTATGATGAAGAATGATACGGATATGCTGACGCTGCAGATACGCGGGAATGGTCCGATTGAGGGAATTACGGTTACGGCAGACAGTTTTGCGAATGTAAAAGGTTATGTAGGCAATCCGGATGTGATGCTTCCGCCGAAGAACGGAAAGCTGGACGTCGGAGGAGCGGTGGGGGTCGGTCTGCTGCAGATCATCAAGGACATGGGATTGAAAGAGCCGTATTCAGGGCAGACAATTCTGGTATCCAGTGAAATCGCGGAAGATCTGACGTATTATTTTGCGAATTCGGAGCAAATCCCTTCTTCAGTAGGTCTCGGGGTCCTGATGGAGAAGGATAATACAGTTCGCTGTGCGGGCGGGTTTATCATACAGATGATGCCTTTCGCGCAGGAGAAGACAGTCGGCAGGCTGGAAGAGAATCTGAGAAAGGTCTCTTCCGTGACGTCTCTTCTGGATCAGGGATATACGCCGGAGAGGATGCTGGAAGTATTGTTCGAGGGTCTTGGACTGGAGATTACGGATACGATTCCGACACGGTTTTTCTGTAACTGTTCCAAAGAAAGAGTAGAGCAGGCGGTGGTCAGTATCGGAAAGAAAGAGATTGAAGAAATGATCCGGGACGGAGAGGACATTGAGGTGAAGTGTCATTTCTGTAATACCGCCTATCATTATACGGTAGAAGAGCTGAAGAAGATTCTTAAGCGCAGCAGGTAAACAGCACGCGTTGGAAAGGAAAGAACAGCATGAAAGATGGATTCATAAAAGTGGCGGCGGCAACGCCGAAGATACGGGTTGCGGACGTCGCGTATAATACGGAGAATATCTGCCGTCTGATCGATACGACGACGAATGCGGGCGCGAAGGTCGTCGTATTTCCTGAATTATGTATTACCGGATATACCTGCGGGGATCTTTTTACCCAGGAGATCTTGCTAAAGGCGGCCAGGGAGGCGCTCCATAAGATCGCCGCGCATACCCGTGAGAAGGATGCGCTGGTATTTGTAGGCGTACCGCTGGCGGTGGAAGGGGAATTATATAATGTGGCGGCTGCGTTGAACCGGGGAAGGATTCTGGGGCTGACGACGAAGACGTTCCTGCCTAATTACGGAGAGTTCTATGAGATGCGCCAGTTCCGTCAGGGACCGGAGACGGCGAGAGAGATTCTGTTCGATCATGAGAAGCTTCCTTTTGGGCCTCAGCTTTTGTATACAGCTTCCGCCATGGAATCTTTCGTGGTGTCCGCGGAGATCTGCGAGGATCTGTGGTCGCCGGTTCCGCCCAGTATTGCCGCGGCGTTAGAGGGGGCGACATTGATCGTCAACTGTTCGGCAAGCGACGAGACCATAGGAAAGGATTCTTATCGCAGGAGCCTGGTGGAAGGACAGTCAGCCCGTCTGATATGCG
>CANODD010000040.1 GCA_947564705.1 uncultured Dorea sp.
TTGGAGGATTGCGTGGAGGAGATGCACCGGATCATTCAGGGAGAGCACAGAAGAAGTTTTCGTAATCAGGCATTTATAGAGCATATGAAAGAAGAGTTGAAAGGAGAATAATGTATGCTGCACCCATCTTATACAGATTTGATGAAAGTCGTGAATAAAGATGTAGAAGAAGGAGAGACAAAGGTGGTCAACAGCCGTTATTCTATCGTTATGGCGACCGCGAAGAGGGCAAGGGAACTCATCGACGGGGTCATGCCGATGGTGGCGGTAAAGGACGGCGAGAAACCGTTGTCGGTTGCAATCGATGAATTGAACCAGGCTAAGATCAAAGTGATCGGTGAAGAAGAGAATGAGCAGCAGAGTGTGTCCGAGGCTGAATAAGAGCCTTGCACAGTCTGGATAGATGTGGGCAGATGCCGAGAGGTATCTGCCTTTCTTCGAAATGAATGCCGGATTGTGGGAAGCCGCAAGGCGGCCGCGCTCGCGCGAATGTGCCGGAGCACATTCTTTTTTAAGAAAGGAGTAACGGATGAACATATTGTTTGTATCCCTTGGGTGTGACAAGAATCTGGTGGATTCGGAATTCATGCTCGGCCTGCTTGATGCAAAGGGATATCGGATCGTGGACGAAGAGCAGGAAGCAGATGTGATTGTGGTCAATACCTGTTGTTTCATTCATGACGCGAAGGAGGAGAGTATTCAGACTATCCTTGAGATGGCGGAATACAAAAACGAAGGGCGGTTAAAGGCGCTTATCGTTACCGGTTGTCTTGCCCAGAGATACCAGCAGGAGATACTTAAGGAGATTCCGGAGGTAGACGCCGTTCTTGGGACTGCGTCTTACGACAGGATTGTTCCGGCGATCGAGGAAGCGCTGGCGGGGAACGGGCATGTGGAACTTGCAGATATCAATGCTTTGCCGTTGGTGAAGGAGAAGAGGCTTCTGACGACCGGAGGGCATTATGCGTATCTGAAGATTGCAGAAGGCTGCGATAAACATTGCACGTATTGTATTATCCCGAAGATTCGGGGGAACTATAGAAGTGTCCCTATGGAGCGCCTCATAAAAGAGGCGGAAGACCTGGCAGAACAGGGTGTGAAGGAATTGATTCTGGTGGCTCAGGAGACGACTTTGTACGGCGCAGATCTCTATGGCGAGAAGTCGCTTCACAGATTGCTCAGGGAGTTGTGTAAGATACAGGGAATCCGCTGGATACGGCTTCTCTACTGTTATCCGGAGGAGATCTATGACGAATTGATACGGGTGATGAAGGAAGAAAAGAAGGTCTGTCATTATCTGGACCTTCCGATCCAGCATGCCAGCGACGAGATCTTAAGAAGGATGGGAAGAAGAACGTCGAAGGAGCAGTTGGAGGATACGATAGGCAGGCTCAGGAAAGAGATACCGGATATTACGATCCGTACGACGCTGATCACCGGATTTCCGGGGGAGACCAGGGAGCAGCACGAGGAATTGGCGGAGTTCGTGGACAGAATGGAGTTCGACAGATTGGGAGTATTTACTTATTCGCCTGAAGAGGGTACGCCGGCGGCAGATATGCCGGATCAGATACCGGAGGAAGTTAAGGAAGAGCGCCGGGCGGAACTGATGGAGCTGCAGCAGGAAATTGTGTTCGGTCAGGCAGAAGAGATGACCGGAAGAGAGCTCCTGGTAATGATAGAGGGAAAAGTGGCAGATGAGGATGTATACGTGGGGAGGACGTACCGGGATGCGCCGAATGTGGACGGGCTCATCTTCATCAATACGGAAGAAGAACTGATGTCCGGAGATTTTGCGAAGGTGAAAGTAAACGGAGCATTGGAATATGATTTGATAGGAGAGTTGATAGTATGAATTTGCCAAATAAATTAACAGTGTCAAGAGTGATCATGGTACCTTTTTTTGTATTCTTTATGTTGACAGATGTGGGGGGAGCAGCGAATAAATGGATCGCGCTGGCGCTTTTCTGCGCTGCGAGTCTTACAGATATGCTGGACGGAAAGATTGCCCGTGCAAGGAATCTGGTGACGAACTTCGGAAAGTTTATGGATCCGCTTGCAGATAAGCTGTTGGTATGCTCGGCTATGATATGCCTGATTCCTTCCGGAGATCTGGAAGCGTGGTTTGTTATTGTGATCATTGCAAGGGAATTTATTATCAGCGGATTCCGTCTGGTGGCTTCAGATAATGGGATTGTGATCGCGGCAAGCTATTGGGGAAAATTCAAGACCGTATCCCAGATGGCGATGATTATTGTGTTGATTGCGGATTTTGGCGGTGTGTTTGATATGATTGGAATGGTGCTGATATGGGTATCCTTAATATTGACCATAGTATCGTTGGTTGATTATGTAGCGAAGAACATACAGGTATTGACACAAGGAGGTATGTAGAGTATGACGGTAGAGTTCATATCGGTTGGTACAGAGATCTTATTAGGGAATATTGTGAATACGAACGCGGCGTATCTGTCTGAGAGATGTGCAGCGCTGGGTCTGTCCTGCTATCATCAGAGCGTGGTAGGGGACAATGAGGAGCGGCTGGAGGAGGCAGTCCGGCTGGCTTTGTCGAGGTCGGATATCCTGATCTTAAGCGGCGGGCTCGGGCCTACGAAGGACGATCTGACGAAGGAAGTGACGGCAAAGGTATTTGGAAAAGAATTATATGAAGACGAACACACGAAAGAGAGGATCAAAGACTTCTTCCGGCGTATGCAAAGCGGCGAGGTGACACCGAATAACTGGAAACAGGCGATGGTTCCGGAAGGTGCGAAGGTCATCGATAATCATAACGGGACCGCGCCCGGGCTGATTATAGAAGAGAACGGGAAGACGGCGATCCTTCTGCCCGGACCGCCGAATGAGATCCGGCCGATGTTTGAACAGGATGTCGCGCCTTATCTGGACCGGCTTGAGCCGGAGGGTATCTATTCTAAGATGGTAAAGATCTGCGGAATCGGGGAGAGCAAGGCGGAGACAATGATCGCAGATCTGATGGACAGCCAGACGAATCCGACGATCGCGCCTTACGCGAAGACAGGAGAAGTACACCTGCGGGTGACGGCAAAAGCAGCGGATGAAGAGGAGGCGGAAGAGCTTCTGAAACCAGTGGTTGACGAGTTATATCGGCGGTTCGGAGATAAGATCTATACGACAGAAGAGGATGTGACGCTGGAAGCGTCGATTGTAAAGATTCTGGCTGAGCGGGGATTGACAGTGACGACGGCAGAGTCTTGTACCGGCGGATTACTTGCCGGAAGGCTTATGAACGTACCGGGGGCCTCCGGCGTATATCAGGAAGGATATATTACGTATGCGAATGACGCCAAGGAACGCCTGCTTGGCGTGAAGCGGGAGACTCTTATGAAGTATGGAGCCGTGAGCTGCCAGACGGCGCATGAGATGGCGAGAGGAGCCGCCGGGACGGCAGGTGCAGACGCGGCGCTTAGTGTGACAGGGATCGCAGGGCCAGACGGCGGGACAGAAGAGAAGCCGGTGGGCCTGGTATATGTGGGCTGCTATGTAAAGGGGCATGTCCATGTGGAGGAATTTCGTTTTACAGGCAACCGGGATAAGAACCGGGAATATGCCGTGGCGAGGGCATTGACACTTCTCAGGGAAGAATTGCTGAAGAATTGTAAAGGGAGCTGCAGCGCTGCCGGCGCAGAGGATTGATTTGTAAATGGTTATGTACTCCTGGAATCTCTTTGTATCTGATTTTAAGGGATTTCGGGAGTGCATTGTCAGTATAAGGAGGCTATGAATATGGAGATAAGAATGCTTAAGATGCCGGAGCTTTTACCGGCGCTGCGTCTGGCGTGGGAGGTATTTGCAGAAGAAATTGCGCCTACATATAAGCCGGAGGGCGTTGAGTCGTTCCGGAGATTCATTACATATGATTATATCTGTCAGGTGTGGCAGAGGGGAAATCTCGTGTTCTTCGGGGCGTATGAAGGAGAAGAGATGTGCGGTACGCTGGCTGTCCGTCCGGACGGACATATCGCGCTCTTTTTTGTGAAGAAACAGTGGCAGGGCAAAGGCGTGGGACGGATGTTATTCCAGTCTGCCTGCTTTTTGTGCAGGGATCAGCTCAGGGTAGACAGGATGACGGTGAATGCGGCGCCGAAAGCGGTGGAGAAATATATGCATATGGGTATGCATGCCGTCTCAGATGTCTGTGAGGCGGACGGGATGGTTTATGTTCCTATGGAGATGCATATAAATGGCGGCTTGCCCGTGCAGAAGAAGGGATCAAAAGCTCCCTGGATAGCCCTGGGGGGATATGCTGTTTTTCTGTTATTTATATTGGTTATATCTGCCATGGTTGTCAAGAATGAGTTTCAGGCAGAATTACGGGACAGGAACAGGGTATATGACTATGAAGACGATTACGACGAAGATTGGCCGCCGTATGGTTCAGGAAATGAAGACAGTGACGACGGAATGTATTCGGATGAGGACGGCGGCGGAATGTTATCAGGAGTCGGAGGGATTCCGGAATATATTGCCGAAGATCTTCCCTATGAGATCGAAGATGATGAATATATGTATTCCGGAGAGGCGATGGAATCTACACTGGTCGAGTTCAGCGTCACTTATCCAAAGATTACGGGACTTGCCGATAAGAAGACGGAGGAGGCGGTCAATGAAAGCCTTAAGAATATAGCGAAGGAGACGGTGGCAAGGATCTATGAGAATCCTTCTCCGGAGATCAAGGAGAGAGTCCTCACGGAGGACGCGCCTCTTCTGATAGATTATGTGGATTATAAAGTATGTTACGCGACGAAAGATATCCTAAGCGTGGCGTATGACGACAGCGCGTATGAAGGCGGCCAGAATTATTATGCCCAGCATCTTAGGACGTGTAATATCAATATGAAGGACGGAACGGTCTATGAAGTGAAAGACATTGTAAAGTTAAACGATGCGTTCATGGAAAAATGGCTGGAAAGGATGAGGCAGGAGTCCGGCAAACAGGAATTTTTATCGGAGCTTGACCTGGAAACTATGAGAAAGGCATTAGAAGGAGACAGCCGGGAGGGTGTTTATGAGGTGAATTTCTTTCTGGATGAAAAAGGAATAGAGATCGGATTTGACCTGAATTATAAACCGGGCGATCCCAATGATTTGAAATTTGCATGGGTAACGGCGCCGTTTACCTTCGAAGAGATCGAGGAATATACCGCTGATAAAGATTTTTGGAAATATGTCCGAAAATAGATTAAAAATATGTACAAAGTGATAATTGACGAATTTTGTATAATGTGAGAAAATAAAAAATAAGTATGGTGTTAAAGTAATAACGAACTGCGGCGGAGTAATCCGGCGCGGTTCGCGACAGCCCTACGACAGAAAATCATACATAGTTGAAAGGAGTTTTAAAATGATTTATTCACACGAAGTAGAAATGATGTGTCCTGTAGCACAGGGTGCAAATCACGGACCAGCTCCGATTCCGGAAGAAGCAAAATGGGTAAAGGCGAAAGAGGTCAAAGATATCTCTGGTCTGACACATGGTGTTGGCTGGTGCGCACCGCAGCAGGGAGCATGCAAACTCACTTTAAACGTAAAAGACGGTATCATTCAGGAGGCATTGGTTGAGACACTGGGATGTTCAGGAATGACACATTCTGCCGCTATGGCTTCCGAGATCCTTCCGGGTAAGACAATCTTAGAAGCTCTTAATACAGACCTTGTCTGTGACGCGATCAATACGGCGATGAGAGAATTATTCCTTCAGATCGTATATGGCAGAACCCAGAGCGCGTTCTCAGAAGACGGACTTCCGATTGGAGCGGGCTTGGAAGACCTCGGAAAGGGACTTCGTTCACAGATTGGTACTATGTATGGAACATTAGCGAAGGGTCCTCGTTATCTTGAGATGGCAGAAGGCTATGTTACGGGTATTGCATTGGATGACAACAGCGAGATCATCGGATATCAGTTTGTTAATCTTGGAAAATTCACAGATTTTATCAAGGCAGGCGATACGCCGAACGACGCCTGGGAGAAGGCAAAAGGACAGTACGGACGTGTTGCAGATGCAGCGAAGATCATCGACCCGAGAAAAGAATAGCTGCGGAAAAGAAAAAATTAGGAGGACAAGTAAATGGCTTTATTTGAATCATATGAAAGAAGAATTGATAAAATCAATGAAGTATTAGGAAGCTACGGCATCGCTTCTATCGAAGAAGCAGAGAAGATCACCAAAGATGCCGGACTTGATGTATACAATCAGGTAAAGGGTATTCAGCCGATCTGTTTTGAGAATGCATGCTGGGCATATACGGTAGGCGCGGCGATCGCGATTAAGAAGGGCTGTAAGACAGCGGCAGAAGCTGCGGCTGCAATCGGAGAAGGATTACAGGCATTCTGTATTCCGGGTTCTGTAGCCGATCAGAGAAAAGTAGGTCTTGGACATGGTAATCTGGGCAAGATGCTTCTTGAGGAGGACACAGATTGTTTCGCATTCCTTGCAGGACATGAGTCTTTCGCAGCGGCAGAGGGCGCGATCGGTATCGCGGAGAAAGCGAACAAGGTTCGTAAGAAACCTCTCCGTGTTATCCTGAACGGTCTTGGAAAAGACGCGGCGAAGATCATCTCCAGAATCAATGGATTTACATATGTAGAGACAGATTATGACTATCATACGGGCGAACTGAAGGAAGTACAGAGAATTCCTTATTCTGAAGGACTTCGTTCTAAGGTTAACTGCTACGGCGCAAATGATGTACGTGAAGGTGTCGCTATCATGCATAAGGAGGGCGTAGATGTATCTATCACAGGAAATTCTACAAATCCGACACGTTTCCAGCATCCGGTTGCAGGTACATATAAGAAAGAATGTATCGAACAGGGCAAGAAATACTTCTCTGTAGCATCCGGCGGCGGTACAGGACGTACCCTTCATCCGGATAACATGGCGGCAGGGCCGGCTTCTTATGGTATGACCGATACATTGGGACGTATGCACTCTGACGCTCAGTTTGCAGGTTCATCCTCCGTTCCGGCTCATGTAGAGATGATGGGTCTGATCGGCGCAGGTAATAACCCGATGGTTGGTATGACGGTTGCGGTTGCAGTTGCGGTTGAAGAAGCGGCAAAAGAAGGTAAATTCTAAGAAATAACGTAAATAAAGGGCTATCGCTGGCATGGGGTGTCGGCGGTAGCCTTGAATTTTGCTATGTAATAGACAAGTGATTGATGGTGTTGAGGAATTTCTAAAGACCGTTTATGAAGAAAATGGATTTAAATATTAGGATTATGGAAAATCAAAAAAGGCGGTATTGTCGTATCATAGAAAATATGTTATATTGTCGATAGGGAAACCAAAGAGCCATAGGCGGCCTAACCCCTCCAGTATAGTTTTGGAGGGTTCTAAGTAGCCCTCCAGACGTAAGAAAGGAGGGTGATAAAATGTATGTTACATATGCTGACCTTTTTCAGTTCTGTATCTTCATTTGTGCCCTTGTGGGGTTGTGCTACACAATCTTTAAAGGGAAAAAGAAATAGCCGCCACTACGCCCAATAGTGACGGCTGACCCTTTTTGGAGGGTTCAAATCGTTACCGAGGGGTAAGCCGCTTTCTTGGTTTCCCTCTCTATCTATAATATAGCATAACTGTCAGCAGGATTCAAGAAAATTATTTATCTCTTTTGTTTGCGATAGAGTCAAAGATATATTAGAAATATACAGAACAAAACCAACGTGACATATTGGACAAAAGTGTCTGCATAATATAAATATGGCGTTACCGTATGTAAAATGTTATAAGGTCTGTCAATTATATATTTTTTGCGGTATAATAAATTCAGATATGATGTGGTAAGCGATAGAAGATTGGCCTAAGAAGGAGGCGATTCGGTTATGCAGTCCGGGCAGGTGGATTTCGGAGGTACAAACGTACAGAGGAATATTCTGTCTGTAGCGGCGCCTATGATGGCGGCGCAGATTCTGAATTTGCTTTATAATATTATTGACCGCATTTATATAGGAAAGATTCCGGGAGAGGGGACGATTGCCCTGGCGGGTTTGGGTCTTTGTTTTCCGGTCATTACAATGGTGACGGCGTTTTCCAGTCTCTTTGGGGCTGGGGGCGCTCCTCTGTGTGCGATTGCCAGGGGAAAGAATGATATGGAAAAAGCGCAGGATGTTATGAATAATGCCTTTTTTATGTTGGTGGTGACAGGGATGATATTGACTGTGATCGGACTTGTGTTCCGCAGATCGATTCTCTATCTGTTTGGCGCCAGCGACGCTACATACCCTTATGCTTCGGGATATATGTTCATCTATCTTTTTGGAACGGTATTTGTTATGATTTCCCTTGGCATGAATCCGTATATTAACAGTCAGGGGTTTGCCCGGATTGGGATGAAGACGGTGGTATTGGGCGCGGCTGCGAATATTATATTGGATCCGATATTTATCTTTGTGCTGAATATGGGAGTGAAAGGAGCTGCCCTCGCGACGGTTATCTCACAATTCATCTCGGCTCTGTGGGTACTGCGTTTTTTGACGGGAAAGCAGGCGGAACTGAAACTTTATTTTCACGGATTTCATCCTGACTTGGCGTGTATCTGTGAAGTAATGAAGTTGGGATTCTCAACATTTTGCATGGCGTTTACCAACAGTCTGGTTCAGGTTGTGTGTAATATGATGCTCAAGACCTTTGGAGGAGATCTCTATATCAGTGTTATGACGGTTATTCATTCGGTACGCGAGATAGCGCAGACGCCGGTGTTTGCAATTTCTGACGGTGCATCTCCGGTTATCAGCTATAACTATGGCGCTGAAAAGATAGGACAGATGAAAAAGGCGATTCGTTTCATGACGCAGCTGGGGTTTGCATATACGCTGTTTATATGGGGGATTATCTCAGTGTTTCCGGAATTCTTTATACGGATTTTTAATAATAATGAGGAATTACTCCATGCGACGGTACCTTCTATGCATGTCTATTTTTTTGGTTTTTTTATGATGGCGTTTCAGTTTGCCGGGCAGAGTGTATTTAAATCGCTGAATAGGGCGAAGCAGGCAATCTTTTTCTCCCTATTTCGTAAGGTGGTGATCGTAGTGCCGCTGACGCTTTTGCTGCCGAGGGTAGGAGCGCTGGGGGTGACAGGGGTATTTCTTGCGGAACCGGTTTCCAATTTTATCGGAGGACTCGCCTGTTATGTTACCATGCGAAGGACAGTGTTGGCTAAGCTGCCGGTGGAGAAGATGTAAAGGCTTGTTAAATTATCAGGACTTTGCATCTTTTTGTGTGGTCAAGATATGTCGGAATAAGGAGAGAGAAGAATGCTGATTCAGATTGTAGAGGATGACCGGGCGCTGCGGGAGGGCATCGCGTTGGCGTTAAAGGAGCCGGATATGGTTTTTTTGCAGAGCGGCAGCGTGGAGGCCGCGAAGAAGGATTTTGAGAGGGAGATGCCTGGGCTTATTATACTGGACGTGAATCTGCCGGATGGCAGCGGATACGATTATCTGAAATGGGTCAGGGCCCGCAGCTATATTCCGGCGCTGGTGCTTACAGCCAATGATATGGAGATGGACGAGGTGATGGGGCTGACATTGGGAGCAGACGATTATATGACGAAGCCTTTCAGCCTTGCCGTTCTTCGCGCAAGGATACAGGCGCTTCTAAGGCGTGGAAGACAACCGGGAGACAGTTATGAGGAGGATGGTTTTCATTTTGATTTTGAAAATCTGATATTTACGAAGGATGGTCGGGAACTTACGCTGAGCGTGAACGAGCAGAGGCTTCTGAAGCTTCTGGTGGCAAACCGGGGAAGGCTGCTGACAAGAGGCGTGCTGATGGATCGTCTGTGGAGCTGCGGGGGAGAGTATGTGGATGAGAATGCCCTGTCGGTTACGGTAAATCGGCTGCGGAGCAAGCTGGAAGAGAAGAGGAGCGGCATTTCTTATATACAGACGGTGTACGGACAAGGTTATTTATGGAGAAGGGAAGGGTAAGCGATGGTTAGGAGGAAGACACTGGACCGGCTGGAACGGATGTTAGACGACGCAATCAACGGGACCTTTAGGGAATCGGATTATGATGAGTCCGTATTGTCGAGAATAGAGACGAAGTGGAGACAGTTTCTGGGAACTTCGGCGCTTTCCAGAGAAAATCTGGAGCGGGACAAGAACCGTGTGAAAGAGCTGGTGTCAGATATTTCCCATCAGACCAAAACGCCGATGGCAAATATTCATCTGTATGTGGAGCTTTTGGAAGAGCGGATCGAAGACGGTGAGAACAGGAAGCTTTTGGAGGAGATTGCAAAGCAGACGAAAAAGCTGGAATTTCTGATTCAGTCTCTGACGAAGCTGTCCCGGCTGGAGACCAACATGGTGGAGGTCAGACCCAGGAAGCAGGAGCTGCGGGGGCTTTTATCGGAGGCATTAGAGGATATCCGTCCCAAAGCGGAGGGGAAAGGAATCGGGCTTTGTTGTTCCTGTGGGGAAGGCGTGTCAGCATGCTATGATATGAAGTGGACGAAGGAGGCGCTGGGCAATGTTCTGGATAATGCGGTAAAGTATTCCCCGCCGGGGAGTACGGTGGGCGTATCGGTTGAGGAATATGAGCTGTATGCGGCTGTGTCCGTAAAGGATCAGGGAATCGGTATCCGGGAAGAAGATGCGGCAAGGATATTCCGGCGGTTTTACCGGGCCGAGGGGTTGCGGCAGGAGGAGGGCTCTGGGATTGGGCTGTATCTGACAAGAGAAATACTGAGAAGAGAGAACGGGTATATTAAGGTGAAGTCCAGAGAGGATGAAGGGGCAGAATTTACCTTGTTTCTTCAAAAGTAATCTACGAATAGAGGAAGATATAAAAAATTAAAATCTTTCAAATCTGTTAGATTTGAGAAACAGTGTAGTAAGAATGGAAAGGTATAATCAGGACAGGATAGAAAAAAGGCTGCCTTGGGGATACCTTTTGTCATGGAGGAGGGGATTTGCAGGCAGCGAAAAGGAGGCAGACATGAAGATATTGCAGACCAAAGACCTGAAAAAATACTATGGTGTTGGAGAGAATCAGGTAAAAGCCCTTGACGGCGTGAGCTTAGAGGTGGAGAGGGGGGAGTTTCTTGCAATCGTGGGAACCAGCGGCAGCGGGAAGTCTACACTTTTACACATGCTTGGCGGGTTGGATTATCCCACGTCCGGGAAAGTAATTGTGGACGATAAGGATATTTCCGCGCTGAAAAAGGATGCTTTATGTATTTTCCGAAGAAGGAAGATTGGTTTTGTATTTCAGAGTTATAATCTGGTGCCGGTGCTGAACGTATATGAGAATATCGTTCTTCCCATTGAACTGGACGGCGGGCAGATAGATAAGGCTTATGTAGACAGAGTGGTGAAAATCCTTGGGCTGGGGGAGAAGCTTCTCAGCCTTCCGAACCAATTGTCCGGCGGACAGCAGCAGAGGGCGGCGATTGCCAGAGCTCTTGCGGCCAAGCCGGCTATCCTTCTGGCCGACGAGCCCACCGGCAATCTGGATTCTAAGACCAGCCAGGATGTGCTGGGACTTCTGAAGGTGACGGGGGAGAAATTCGGGCAGACGATTGTTATGATTACCCATAATGAAGAGATTGCGCAGCTTGCAGACCGGATTATCCGTATTGAAGACGGAAGAATCTTAAAAGGCGGTGAGCGGGATGAATAAAGTGAAGAACGGACGCGTCCTCAGAAGGATTGCAGATAAGACCAGAAAGGCGGGAAAGGGTAAGAGCCTGATAGCGGTTCTTGCCATTATACTTACCGCGGTATTATTCACTTCTGTATTTACCATAGGCGGCAGCATGGCGGCAAAGCAGCAGCAGTCTACTATGCGCCAGGTGGGAACAAGCGCCCACGCCGGGTATAAATATCTGACCAAGGAAGAATATGACATTGTCAGGAAGGATGAGAAGATTAAGGAAGTTTCTTACCGCATTGCGGTAGGGAATGCGGTGAATAATGAACTGCTGAAACTGCGGACGGAGATGGGATTTTACGAGGATCTGGACGCCAAATTTTGTTTCTGTTATCCGGAGACAGGACATATGCCTCAGGAGGAGGACGAGCTTGTAACCAGCGACTTGGTGTTGAAAGCCCTTGGAATACCTTGTGAGCTGGGAGCGAAGGTGCCGCTGACCATTGATACCGGAAAAAGAACTTATGAAAAAATATTTACGCTGTGCGGGTATTTTAAAGGGGACCGGATTTCCCAATCCCAGATCGGCATGGTGTCAAGGAAGCATGCGGATAAGATGACGCCTGCGCCGACAGATTCTGCGATGAGAAAGGGCGTGGATGCCTCGGATTATGCAGGCAGGATCATGGCAGATTTTAATTTTGCCACAGGCTTTCAGATTGAAAAGCAAGTGGAAGCCCTTACCGAGCGCTGCGGGTTTCCGGAGAATGTATATGCGGGCGTTAATTGGGCGTATATGGGGAATTTTGATATGGATGTTGTAGTGCTGGTTCTGGGTCTTATTCTGGTGATATTGATTTCCGGATATCTGATTATTTATAATATTTTTTATATCAATGTGTATCAGGATATCCGGTATTACGGCCTGCTAAAGACGGTAGGGACTACGGAAAAGCAGCTTCGCAGAATTGTGCGCAGGCAGGCGTATATGCTGTCTCTTTACGGTATCCCGGCGGGGCTTCTTCTTGGCGGGGCGGTGGGAAAGCTATTGCTTCCGGTGATTATGGATGAGCTGACGTTTTCCGGGGATATGGGAAGGGAAATTGTTCTGAATCCGTGGATTTTTATCGGAGCGGCAGTATTTTCTTTTCTTACTGTGCTGATAAGCTGCATTCATCCCTGCAGAATTGCGTCGAGGGTGTCGGCGGTGGAGGCAGTCCGTTATACGGAAGGACAGGACGGGGGTTTCGGAAAAAGAAAAAAAGGGAAAAAGACGAAACGGGTACATCCCCGGGAAATGGCATTTCAGAATATGAAAAGAAACCGGAAAAAGGTTGTAATCGTAGTGGCTTCTTTGTCCCTTGCGC
The DNA here is from genome assembly GCA_947564705.1 of uncultured Dorea sp. Taxonomy (GTDB): domain Bacteria; phylum Bacillota; class Clostridia; order Lachnospirales; family Lachnospiraceae; genus Sporofaciens. The sequence goes on from CANODD010000040.1 coordinate 13,006, forward strand.
TGGTTCTTCTGAATTGCATCTACGGCCTTGTGACAGGATTTGATATGGACCGGTTTGTGGCTTCTATGGCGGTCAGTGATTATTCTGTTGCGGACGCTACTGTGGATAATCTGTCTGTTTCTTATGACTCGATTGAGAGAGAGGGGGTGACGGAAGAATTTTTGGAGGCGTTAAAACGGCAGGAGGGAATCGAAGACACCGGTAATATTTATATGGGAGAGATTGACCCGGTATTTTCGAACGAGGCCTATGGGCTTTTAGAGGAACGGATTTTTGAGGATGAGGACGCTAGGGAAACGATGGAATGGATGCTTGGCAACCTGGACGCCGACGGGGAAGAAATTATTGAAACCTATAGAAAAGAGCGGCATATCGACGGAAAGGTATACGGAATCAGTAGGATGGTCATGGAAAAGCTGGAAAATGTGGAGGGGGAGGCCGACTGGGAGCGATTCGCCGGCGGAGACTATGTGATTGCCACAAGGTTTGATACGCTGAGGGAAAAGGAGATTGCTTTTTTCCAGCCCGGGGAAAGGGTAACGGTGAGCAATGAAAAAGGAGAGACGAGGGAATATGAGGTTCTTGCTGTGGCAGATATGCCAGACGCCTGCGAGTTCCAGCATTACGGCATGTTTGATTGTAATTATATACTTCCGGAAAACGAATATCTGGATTTTATGGGAGACAGCCAGCCTATGAGGACGATTTTTGATGTGGAAGCCGGGTATGAAGAACAAACGGAGAAATGGATTACAGATTACTGCGAACAGGTAAATCCGGAGCTTCAATATACGTCGAAGACAACGATTGTGGCAGAATTTGACGGAACGAAGAATATGTATGCCATGGTGGGCAGCCTGCTGGTATTTATTCTGGCGATGATAGGAATTCTAAACTTTGTGAATACCATGGTTACTTCGGTTCTGTCCAGGAAGCAGGAATTTGCCATGATGGAGGCTGTGGGTATGACGGAAAAGCAGCTAAAAGAGATGTTGTGTTATGAGGGCTTGTTTTATGCGTTATTTACCGGTGTCAGCGCTTTGGCAATAGGAAGCATACTGAACCTGACTGTGGTCCGCAGCATAGGGGAGAGCTTTTTCTTCTTTACGTGGCGCTTTACGGTCCTGCCGGTGCTGCTTAGCATTCCGGCGGTGGCGGTCCTGGTATATGAAGTCCCGTCGGCCTGCTGCAGGAGCATCGGCCGGGTGAGCGTAGTAGAACGAATGAGGAGAACGGAATAAGTTACAGTCTGATAATCCGATAAAAATATTTTCTCAAGTAATCGTCTTGACATACATACTATTGGTATGATAACATAGATACATACTGATAGTATGTTTATGAGGTGAGAAAATCATGGCAAGAAATAAGCATCCGGAAGAAACGGTTAACCTGATACTAGACGTTGCTTTTCGCCTGTTTATGGAAAAAGGGTATGAGAACACTTCCATTCAGGATATTATTGATCGTCTGGGAGGTCTTAGCAAGGGGGCTATCTATCATCATTTTAAATCAAAGGAAGATATCTTAATTGCCGTGACAGACAGGATGACTGCCGAGTCTAATCGGATGCTTGGAGCGATCCGTGACCGTTTAGGCCTAAAAGGCAAAGAAAAGCTAAAAACGATTTTCAAAGAATCTATCAGAAGACCTGTACAGAACGATATTTTTACGGTGGCTCCGAATTTTCACAATA
>CANODD010000041.1 GCA_947564705.1 uncultured Dorea sp.
CCGAGATCTCCACTCTTTCCCTACACGACGCTCTTCCGATCTCGGAGAACAGCTTCATCTTGCTGCCGTAAACACGGCCACTTTCCTGAAAAAGGCGGCTCTCTCCTTCGCGGCCTCACTCGTGGATACGAATATTGAATTCACTTCCCACATTGTACCTGAACTCCCGCGGACATACATAGACTCCGTGAAAATCAGGCAGACTTTGCTGAATCTTCTAAGAAATGCCCGGGACGCCGTGGAAACATGTACAAGTTCCGTTCGTCCAACGATCCGGCTGAACGCTGACTGCATAAACGATATGATTCGAATTACGGTCACCGACAACGGGTGCGGGATCGCTCCACAAGATATTTCCTCCATCTTTGAACCCTTTGTTACTCATAAGAATGGCGGAAGCGGTCTCGGACTTGCAATTGCCAAACGCATCGTCACGGCACATGGCGGAACACTCCATGTTAATTCAACGATCAAAGCAGGTTCTGATTTTACGATTATGCTTCCAATACAGAAGGACGCCTGACACAAAACCGGTAAGCAGACCGCCTACATGCGCCATATTGTCCACTCCGCCGCTTGAGAATCCATAATACAAGCTGATGACAATCATGAATATAAGCCCACGGCCGGATATCTCTCCAATCCGCCCGTGGTTGCGTATTGCTATGTATAATAACGCGCCGATGATTCCGAAGATTGCGCCGGAAGCTCCCGCCGATATGGCATAATCCGCCGTAATGACTTCCCACCACGCTGAAAGGATATTTCCCCCCAGCCCACTTAAGAGATAGATAAGAAGGAAACGAACCTTGCCAATCTCCAATTCCAGATTCCATCCCGCCAGCACCAAAATTATCATATTATTCATCAGATGCTGGAATCCAAAATGAAGAAACATACTGGTAAAAAGCCGGTAGATCTCTCCGTCTTCGATCACCTTCGGAACATACATTGCTCCGTACTTCAATAGAAACATGCCGTCCTCCGGCATTCCCCTTAATGTCAGTACAAAAAACACTATTACATTAACAGCTGCCAGTATAATGGTACACGGCGCATTCATCCTGTTCTTCTTCATGTATTATAAATCTCTTTCATTCATTTACTGTTTGTTATATTAGTATACCATACTTTTTACAGGATAGTAACCTGTATCCTAATTAAAATTTCTTCTTGGATTTTCCGGTCATAATTCTTCCTCCTCGATATGCAATCCATCCCAGTCGCCCCATTTGGACTTCTTATGCTTTTTTAAGAACCGCTTTACCGGAGTCCACAGATTATCCGTCTCCCGCAGAATAGAGCTTCCTCTCTCCTGTTCCGCGATCCAGTCATGTTCCGCCCGGTCGTACTCGACAGAACCTTCCTCCTCTTCCATATCAGTCTCTGACTCTCTTATATCGTCCGCCGCAAGATGACTTTGCAGACACTCTGCCGCGAGCTTCTCCAGGCTGTAATTTTCATCCATGGTCCTTTGATGAAGCAGGAACACCATACTAATACCCTCCTGATCCTGATAGTCTGCCTGTTTAACAAAATACTCTGTTAACACATGGAATTCCTCCCATATATCCTGCTTTGCAGGCGGATAATAGCAAAACCAATACTTCTCCTCTTCATAAAAGATATATTCCGGTTTCAGCAGAATGCAGTGGATATTCAACAGGAATGTTTCCACCTCTTTCACCGCCATTTTAAAATCCCTAAGAAACATTTTTATGTCTTCTGATCCTATTTTACTTCTTTCGAACATAGATTTCATAGACATCTTACCGCTGACGTCATAATCATAATAGCTGCTCTTATTCACACCCCTTCCTCCTACCTTCAAGATTCCCTCCAGATGATTTACTTTCAACATACGCATCTGGTAATCCTCCTTATATACCGCCTCTTCTTCGATCGTAATCTTGCGCTCCACCTCTGCTTCTCCTATCTTTTATTTTAGTCTTCTCATATTCCTGATATACTTCTCTGGTTCTGTAACTGCCGCACGTTTTGTAACGGACACCTTCATGCTCCTCCTATCTGCAGCCGCCGTAACCTCTATCTCATCCTTCCCCACCGAAACTGCTGCACGCACATTAGAAAACATGATACATTTCCCCTTCACTCTTTCCCTGAAAAGCTGTTCCAGTTCTCCTTCTGTCACTCCGCCCGTCTCTCTCGCCTTCGTACTGCCCACGACGGCCGTCTCATACGCCGCCCCGGACAATATATTCTTGTCATGATAATAGAATACTGCCAGGATACACCCCATGATCAAGAACATTATCATCGGCATAAGAAACGACGCCTCCACCGTCATACTTCCCCGCACAGTCTTAAACATCTATCACCCGCCTCCTTATCTTCGTTAAAATATATTTACTCTATCTCTATGTATATCCTGCACAGACCACGCTCATCAGATATCCCGCCGCCACGAAGGGTACAAAGGGAAGCCTGCCTCTCCCGGACATCCGCTTTACCGCCATGCAGATAATAGAAGCCGCCGCAAGCAGCAAGCAGGTTCCTGCCAGCACCTCCAGCACTTCCCACAATCCAAGATAGATCCCCAATATCAAGATCACCCAGCTGTCTCCGTACCCGATTCCTTCTCCGGTAAATCTGCTGACCAGGAAGAACACTGCTCCAACACCCATTCCACCCAGCAGCATCCCTATATCTCCCTTTTGACTAAAAAACCGATATAATTGCCATACAACCGCCAGAAGATTCAGAAAAGCCAGCAAACAGACCGGAATCCGACGAAAACGGAGATCTATGACCGCCGTCCATAAGAGAAAACCAATACAGCATACCTGATCTAGCCCCCACATCTGGAACACGCCCCCTTTCCTACTGCTTCCGACAATGGAACCGCGTAAACCGTCCGCTTTAACCCACTGCAGGATAGAGAACTGTGATATCGGTCTCCTGTATCCGTGATATATACTCCGCCGCCTGCACTGCCTCTCATACAATGTTCACAGGGATAATATTTCCCGCCTCCACTGTTACGCAGACCTCCAAGCTCCCCTGACGAGACCATGTGAATCGATAATTCCAGATAAGTACAGTGATAATCCTTATGGTATACCAGCCCAGTCTCCGTAACATACACCGTTTCTTCTCTCTCCGCCCCGAATCCGGACCTCTCATACCCCGTCCAGGCTTTGATGCGTAGCTTCTCCTGATACCTAAGCGGCGGCGTCCCGAATACCGGTATCGGAAGACGCACCTGATATACGGCAACCAATTCTCCGACTCCTGTCCGGGATGAAAGTCGGGAACCTCCGCAGCTGATCCCACTGCTGCCGCCCAATACGATACTCCTATCCAGACGCTTTTCCCCAACCGCATGCACTACATCCCGCTCTAATTTGGCCGGCATAACTCCCGGCAGCGCGCCTGCCTCCGCCGCCGCTTTCTTTCCAGCATACTGTAATCCGGATCTCACCGACGTGCGTATCGCCGCGATCTCCATCAGATACAGCAAGCTCACAACTGCCAGAAAGAACAGGGGAACCGCCATCGCTGCCTCTACCGTAATACTGCCCCTCTTAGAGGCAGATACAGATGCCCTTCCGGATAAATGTGAATAGATAGATTGTAAGGGGAGTTTTTTTCTATTCATGATACGAATCCTTCTCCTTTCTTCATTATATTATGTGATTCCTTCTTCTTGGATAAATGCCTGACACCCGGAAGGACATCTGTATCTGCCTCTAAGACGCATCAGAGTCAGCGATAATCATAATACGTCTGAAACTGATAGCTGACTCCACGCCTGAACCTGCCGGTTGACCGCACTTCTAATCTGCTGACACACAGATCTGCACGGAAATATGTCTGTCCGTGAATTCTTCTCAAATTCTGTTCCATAATTCCAAGCGCCCTCATCGCCACAGCCTCCTTCTTCTCAAGAAACAGCAGGATGCGCAGATATTCTTGATACGCAAGTCCGCCGATATCATCCCTTCCCTCGCTTCGGTCTTCCTCCGTCCCCAGAGTAAGCAGCTTCGACAACTGCAGCTGCCAACTCTCCTTCGACTTCATCAACGGTACTCTATGCCCCTTTAATAAAGAGCGTATATCCATAATCGATTCCCCATAAGCCCATGCCAGGAGAATTCCCTGGGCCGCCGCCTCCGTGACTGCCGGAACCGCCAGCAGTGTACACAGGGTCAACGCAGCCGCTTCCGCTTCTGTCCTCATCTCACTGTCCGTCTGAATATAGGCATAATTGGGCACGAAGCGCAGAAAGAGCAGTCTCTTCACTACAGATTCCAGATTCTCCTTGTCGCTTTCTTTCCCTGCCAGGATATACTCCAGTTCATAATCCAGCGCTCCCGTTCCCTCCCCCTCTGTAAATCCACTGAAATGCTTCAAAAGATACTCGCCAAGCATCAGGGAAGACAGATTCTTACTCTCCGCTGAACCGACTGCGAATTCCCCATATCCGGCGTTCCTGTCTCTCTCCGGCAGCATCTCCCGTCCGTTCACTCTCTTTTCTGAAACCTCCTGTCCCTTAGGCAGTACCAGAGACAGGATCGGAGACTTCTTCAATTCTCCTGCATAATAGATCGGATTCCCTTCTTGGGGCAGCTCTCCTTCATTTTCTTCCAATAGTCCTTCCAAATAATTCTGCTGTTCCTGTTCCCTCTTCGCATATTCTTCCGCCCGTTCTTCCTGCCGCTCCCACACAGACGTCATCTCCAGCTTGTCCTCTACGAATCCTAATCCATACTTATGCTCCATGTACGACGCCACCTGGCTGCAGAATGCTTCGCATCCATGGTCCGTCAGAAAACATATCCCGGTTATCTCCTGTTCCGTGTCTCCGGCTCCATAATAGGACAGCCTGTCTATGATATTCCTCTCCGTATACTGTCCGGTCTCATAGCTGCCGTCAAGGGCGAATATATCATATTCCTCTAACAACTCTTTCTGATACTCCGCAAATACACTTTCCATTGCCCGGTTCATATCTGCCCTCCGGTAGCTCTTTGCATTCTGGATAGAAGCGCTTTCCATTACTCCGCCCACAAACGCCGCCATAAGGATGAATACCAGACTTAGATATGCCGTAACCTCGCCCCGAATGCTCCGCTCCTTATACATCAGATTCCTGAGCTTTCACTGACAATCTTCGAGAATATATTCTGCACCAGACTGGTAAGCTGCGACTTAAATATAATAACCAGTCCGATCAGCACAACCAATATCAAGATCACCTCTACCACGCCGACTCCGTCTTCTTCTTTTAATTTCGCAAATATATACCGCATTCTCCACATATATAATCTTCTCCTCCTACTTCCTTTCTTCTTTTCTTCCTTTCTTCTTTTTCCGTCTTCTATATCTGTACGGACAGGAATGCAGGAACGATCACAATCACCATAACGATCGCCAACATCAGAAACATAGGGAGCAATAATTTTGTTCCGGCCTCTTCCCCAAGCCTTTTTGCCCTTGCTTTTCGTTCTTCAAAAGCCTGCAAAGATTCCTGTTTTAAGATCTGTGTCAGTCCCTTCGTTCCTTTCCTCAGATTTTGAGACAGCAGCGCCCCAAATCTTATGTACACCTGGATATCGCAGCGTCTGCCGAACTTCTCGTAACTCTCTGCTTCCGTAACGCCGCTCTCTGTCTCATGGCAGACCTTTTTCATCTCTTCATAAGCATACCTCTCTCCCAACAATTCTTTTTGCCGTTCATAATCCTCCACAATCTTCCTCCATGCCCGCTTTACCGTCATACCGGCCCCGATGAACAACGTCATCTTATTCACGATCTCCGGATAATCCAACAACATCTGCCGTTTCCTCTCTTCCTTCTCCTTTCCCTGATTCTGTATCTCCAATGCATACAGAAGTATCCCCGTCAGCACCGCCATCGCAATCAGTACCAAACCCCGGCCGTTCATTTTCTTATAATAAGAAACCTCTTTTCCCAGCAGCTTGTCCGGCAGTCTCCATTTACGTTTGGTCCGGCTGTTTTCTTCCTGCTCCTGAAGCTCTGATCTTAACCGGCTGCGTTTCTCTTCCTCTGTACTAAGCGTTCTCGGATAGACGCATACCGTACGTTTATACATTGCCTGTTCCTCTATATTTTCACAATAAGTAAAGACCGCGCTCAATTCCACCAAGGTTCCCTCTTCATTCAGATTTTCACGCTGCAATTCGCCTCTGATATTCATGACGTCATACCGGCTTAACTCCCAGGAGATCTCTACCGGCTCGTCCGGCGCCTTCGCCGGCAGCTCCATGTCATATTCGATCCGGTCAAAGCTCTTATTCCTTCCCAGTATGAATTGATCCATCTGCTCGCTGACTCTGTCGAATAATTCCCGGATCTCTTCTCCCGAATACTGCTGCTCTGCTATGTCTATCTCAATCGGCGTCTTCTCCTCCTCTCCCTGGAACTTTATCTGAAATTCTTCTTTCTTACTTCCCTTTCCCTGCAAATTCCTTAAGATCACTTTATCCGCCGCCCTGCGTGACTGCAGATAATCTGACGCCGACAAGATAAACCCCAAAACAAGCGCCGCTCCGACTGCTGCCAGCCTCACACTTCTATCTTTATCAACTTTACTCCTAGATAATAAGCGCCAAGATAGATCCCCAAGCATACCGTCATCACCCCGATTCCTAATACATTTCCATACAGGCTCTCCATAAATTCCGGGAAACTAAGGGACATATAACCGATAATCCCATAGGGAATCATCGACATTACACGGAATTCATATCTCTTTGCCGCCAATAGGGTGTCTATCTCCCGCTTTACATCGATCTTGTCCCCAATCTGCCTCACCGTATCCTGAATGATCGCTATCATATTCCCCCCGCTCTTCTTCGCGGCCACGAATACCGTCACAAAATTCCTGACATCCTCTGCCTGTACACGCAGGCTGAATTCTTCCAGGATCTGTTCCATCGGCATTTGTATCCGCAGCTGTCTTACGACTATCTGTAATTCCTTCGAGATCCTCGCGTCTCTGGGATAGAGACGCAGTAATTCCTTCTGTGCTTCCCGGAAGGAATTCTCCACGGAATATCCTGTATTCAGCGCCGCAGAGACCGCCTGAATCGCTTCTTTGAACTGCCCCTGGAATTCGGCTTCCTTCTTCTTCGCTTTTTCTTCTTCCATTATGCGCAGATGCCAGAGCAGAACCGGCAGCAGCAAAAACATCATTACAAAAGACCGATAATAGAGCCACGCCGTCACGGCGGTAATTCCGCCTGCTTTCAACACAATTATCAGATGCTCTGATCTAGATATATCCTGCTGCCAGCAATTTTTCTTTGTGCGCAAGTTCTTTTTCCCTCTTCCATTCCCCCTGAATCTTCCCACCTCTTTCCCCTGTCTCTACATATTTATACAGTGTCTGCAACAAGATCTCCTCCTTTTGATATTCCAAAACCTCCGTAACTTCTAATACTTTCCTGCTTCGGTCGCGTAAACGTCCCAGATGGACGATAATATCTACGCCGGACGCGATCTGCCTCCTGATGGCCGGAATGGGCAGGTTCATCCCCATAAGCACCATGGTCTCCAGCCTGCTCAACATATCCTCCGGGCTGTTGGCGTGCCCGGTACTTAAAGAGCCGTCATGCCCGGTATTGAGCGCCTGAAGCATATCAATTGCCTCTGACGAGCGGACTTCGCCGACGATAATACGGTCCGGCCGCATCCTGAGGGCCGATTTGATCAGATCGCGGATTGTCACCGCCCCTGTCCCTTCCACATTCGCGTTCCTCGCTTCAAGCCTCACCAGATTCGGAACGTCCTGAATCTTAAGCTCGGCATTGTCTTCTATGGTTATAATTCTCTCCGTCTTTGGTATATACTGCGATAATGCATTTAAGAAAGTGGTCTTCCCCGAGCCGGTCCCTCCACTTATGAATATATTGTATCCGGCTGCCACCAGACGGGCGAGAAACCCGGACACCTCATCATTGACAGAATTCCATGAGATCAGCCGTCTCATAGTTATCCCTTCTTTTGAAAACTTACGGATGGTCACGATCGGGCCGTCCAACGCAATCGGATTCAGCACTATATTCACCCGGGAACCGTCGGGGAGTCTTGCGTCCACTATGGGCGACGCCTCGTTTACCAAACGGTTGGAGCCTGCCACGATCTGTTGAACCACATCTTCTAATTTATCTCTGGATATAAAACGCTTATCAGACTGAAAGATACTTCCGTCTCTTTCATAGAATATATTCTGCGTCCCGTTGATCATGATCTCGGTAATCGTATCATCCTCCAGAAATTCCTGCAGCAGATCCAACTTACGGAATGTATTGAATAGTTCCCTTCCCAAAGCCGTCTTCCTGGCAAGAGGCAGATATTCCTGCTCCGAAGCCTCCTGAAGTACCCTGTAAATCAGACGGTTCAGCTCCTCGTCCTCTATCTCTCTGGTCAAGTCCAGCTCTTCCAGTATCCTGGCGTGAAGCTGCTCGGATTCTATCATATCACGGACTCCTTTTTCACCATCTTTTTCTTCACGTCATCATACCCCAACAGGTGCAGTTCCTCCTCCATCTGCAGAATCTTTGCCGCCGCGATCGTATCCCCCGCTGTCGGTACATGGATCTCTGTACATATCCGAAGCAGATCATACACCCCCTTCAGCCCTTCGTCGATATCCAGGATCACCACGTCATAGATACTCTGCTCCCCAATCTGACGAACCAGCCCGACCCATTCCTCAGCCGTCACAGACCTTACATCCTCCGATACCCGTACCGGGGACAGATAGTCCAACCCGTCCATATGCTCTACCAGCGTCGTGAGAACCAGGCCGATATTCCGGCTCTCCTGCCTGGCATAATACAAGACGTCCGCCAGCGTGTGTCCCTCTCTGGGGAAATATCCTCCGATACCGCCATAGAGTTCCATATTCAGATACAGCACATTCTCGGAAGCTGCCAATTCCTTCCCCAGCTTAAGCCCGTAACCGGTCTTTCCGCTTCTGTGTACCGGTGAGAAGATCCCTATGATCTTAATCTTCCCCGCCTTTACCGTCCGGACGAACAGGCTGTCTCCATCCTCTTCTTCACTGCACTTCCGGATAATCTCCGCCAGAATCGCTTCCCCCGACTGGTATTTGTACACTGCGGTCTCTCCGTCCTCCGTCTCCGTCTTTCCGGAGCCCGTAAGGACAAACACCTTCCCCGCCTTAAGTTTTCTGCGTTCCGCCACCGGGAAAGCGCCTCCTATCAACAGGATATCAGCCAGCCGCTCCTGCAACACCGTCTGTGCCTGCACGATCCCGCCGCATACCTGTACCTGAAGAGCCAGCTCCTTTCTTCTCATCAGGAATACCGCAAGCGCCTCTGCATATCCTTCTTCCCGGTCGCAGATCACCAGATTTTTATTACTCACATACTATCCCTCCTCTGCCTATGCAATTGATTCTCAATTACTTCGTGAATTTCTGCCGATACGGCGTCGAACACTTTGAAAATAAGAATAATTTGAATCTAACAGATACTAAAACGATCAGACACAAGCTACAAGATGTAACTTGTAGAATGATTATAACCCCCTCTGTCGGCTTTGTCCATCCCGTTTTTATAAAAAACCAAATTTTGTGCAACCCTTACATAATTCCATAAAAAGAAATACCGTAAAGAAGCGCAACCCCCGGGATTCCAAGGATTCCGGATGTCAAAACGGTCCACGGGTTCATTCCGACCCGCACGGCAATTCCCTGACTTCCCAGAAATTCATTGACAAAAAATATCAGCGCCATCCCCACGATTGCCCTGACGATAAAGTTGGTAAACAGATATGAACGCTTCTCCGGCATAACAGTCTCTCCTTTTCTTAAGCCTTTTCAAAATACGTCTCCTAATTCCATATATATCCTGAACCAGGGTATTTTATTCGCAAAAACTGCTTATACTAACACATCATAGAGAAAAACCCATACGGAGGTAGCTTATGAAACTATTCAAACAAGGAAAAGCTGCAGAAGAAGATATCTACAGACGACTGTCTTATGACCCGCAAAGCAACACTCTGCTGGATGAGATCGACATCGCGCGGCAGGAAATCGACGACGCCTACAATAATTTCCAGAACGCCTCGGACCCTGACCTGATCGACTCCTATATCTACAAAGGCAACGCCGCGTGGCTTCGCTACCGTTTTCTTCTCCGTCAGGCTAAGATCATCTGAGTCCGCCGCGAGGCTTAGGAGCTGCCGCGAAAAAAGTCCTGTGCAAACCGAACAAGTTATCTCGTGACAGTTCCTTACATCCTGCTATCGGGATACATGAATTACCCGGTGTCCCGCCGCTTTCAGCAGGCGGTTCATAACCGCGCTTCCGATTCCATCCGTCGCAAACGCCTCGCTATAAATGAATTCCACTCCGTCGCTGTCGAACTCCCGAAGAATTCCATACAGATGACTGGCTATCGTTGACTCATCCGTCCTGGTTCCGATACTTTTGATATCGCCGGTCCGATATCTGCCCACCGTCTCCTGTGTTCCTATAACCCCCACTTTGCAGCCTGCATCCGCCTTCTCCTTCGCCAGACGGTTAATCTCATCTACCACCGCGTCCATCTTACCGTCTACCACGACGAGCTCCGCCCTCGGCGCATAATGCCGATACTTCATCCCAGGAGCTTTCGGCGGCTTCTTACTGTCCGGATCTGCCAACGTCTTATCCACGGCGACCTCTCCGACCAATGCCTCCAACATCTCTTTTGTCACCGCTCCTGGCCTTAAGATCATCGGCGGCATTACCGTCATATCAAGGATCGTCGACTCGACGCCGATCTCTACGGCGCCTCCGTCCAGAATCATATTGATCTTACCATCCAGATCCGCCGCTACATGCCGGGCCTCCGTCGGGCTCGGTCTGCCGGAAGTATTGGCGCTGGGCGCCGCAATGTATCCGCCGCCTGCCCTGATAACCTCCTGCGCGATCGCATGATCCGGCATCCGCACCGCAACCGTCTCAAGCCCTCCTGTCGTCCCCGCCGGCACTTCACGGCTCTTCTTCAGGATCATCGTAAGCGGTCCCGGCCAGAATGCCTCCGCAACCTTCCATGCTTCTTCCGGCATCTCCTCCGTGATCCTGTCCAGAGCATCCATATCCGCAATATGAACAATCAGCGGGTTATCGGAAGGCCTTCCCTTAGCGGCATAGATCTTTTTCGCCGCCTGTTCATTCAGCGCATCCGCCCCCAGCCCATAGACAGTCTCCGTCGGAAACGCCACCAATCCGCCCTCTTTCAAAATATCTCCGGCTTTTTCAATTATTTCCATATTCATCTGTATTTTATTTATCTGTTCTATTATCGTTTTCATACCCGTATTATACCACATTGTGGTATGCTGTCCACTGATATCTAGTGAAACTGACGCTTATTATTTTTGAATATACTCCTCTATTCCCTGTACAACAGCCTCCGCAACCTTCTTCTGATACTCCTTATCCACCAGTTTACCCGCTTCCTCTCTGTTGCTTAAGAATCCGCACTCAACGATGATGGTCGGCACTTCCGTCCTCCTTAACAGATAATAACCGTCGTCCGCTTTCTCCTGCCGGGTATTCTCCGGATCTACAGCCAACAGCGCTTTCTGCATGATTCCGGCCGCCCTTTCGCCCTCTGCCGAATGCGTAAAATAGAATACCTGCGCCCCATGGACACTTTCTTCCGGATAGCTGTTCTGATGAATACTGACGGCCAGATTCGGCTTCGTCTTATTGATCAGTTCAACTCTTGCTTTCATATCCTGTACCTTCTGGCTTCCGCCGCCGTCCCTTGCCAGAGTCGTATCGTCTTCTCTGGTCATTATCACCTTAATATTCTTTTTCTCCAGTAGTTTCTTTATCCTTTTCGCGATCTGCAGATTCACATCCTTCTCCAATGCGTCGTTTACTCCGATTTTCCCGGGATCCTGATCGCCGTGCCCGGCGTCTATGACCACCGTCGTCTCCGCATCCCTTACCTTCCCGCTTGATACATACTTTTCCAGATTCCTGCTGACGGCTAACAGTCCCGCCAGCAGAAGAATCAGAACTACCAACTCTACTTTTTTACGCAAAAAAATACCTCCTGACAGTCTCTATACCTTACTATATGACTGCAAGAGGTATTTTATATATGATTTAATTAATGTATTTCTGGATCAGCGTCCATATTTCCGCTTTCTCCTGTCCCAGAGCCCATGCCGCCGTACCGGCCAGTTTATACTCCTTCATAAGCTTTAACTTCGGCTCTATCGACTGCTCGTCTTCTAACCAGATCTTATAAGTTGCGGTATTCACCGTCCAGCTCGCATAATTCTGCTGCACATCTTCATCCCAGGTAAGTTCCGCTCCTGATTCCGTAACCTTTGCTTTGGCCGTCTCCATATCGTAAGCTTCACTGCTGACGCTCATGGAACCGCCTGCGCCTTCGCTGCCGTTCTCCTCACTCCCGGCTTCCTGGCCTCCGGCGTCTTCTCCGTCTCCTGTCCCTTCCGCCAGTTCTTCTGCCGTCTTGGGACGTTCCTCCCATAGCCTTGTGAAAAACGGAATTCCGCTGATCACCTTACCGGCCGGGACTTCCTTCAATGTCTCCTCGATTCCTTCTTTCACGAAATTATAAGAAGATACCGGTCCGGCTACCGGAGATCCTGCATAATGTTCATCATATCCCATGATAATTACATAATCCGCCACAATTCCCTGTTCTTTTCGGTCATACTGCATGTTATAGCCCTTCGGAACATAATTGTCGATAGACAGGACGATCCCATTCTGCCTGCATCTTACGGACAATTCCCGGATAAACTGTATATAGTGCTCACCGCACTCGTCCGAGATCTTCTCAAAGTCCACGTTAATACCGTCTATGCCTACGCGCAGAGCCTCTGAGATCAACTGGTTGATCAACGTCTCCCGCCTGGAAGTATACTGCAGCATCTCATAAGATTCGTCATAGGAGTTGATACCCCCGTCAAAATCACGGATTGCCGCCCATACCTCTATTCCGGCCTGATGTGCATAATTCACATAATCTGCCGAAGCGATAGAATCCATATTTCCGTCTGTATCCTTCACATGGAACCATGTCGGCGCGATCGTAGTCAGACCCTTGCTCTCGGCGATTCTCTGTAATACCGTATTATTCGCGTCCGTATTCGTTACGTTATGCCATGCCAGATTAATCGTATAATCCTTGGAAATATTCGTGAACTTTTGTTCCTCGAACGGCCTGGATATATCCTTCGTCTCCTCTTTTCTTAGCGCACTGTTCTTGATATATCCGATCAGTCCGTCTTTTGTACGAACCTTCTTCCAATTCTCTTCATTCTCTATAACCGTAACTTCATCTTTCTTCTTTACCTCTGTCAACACAGGACTCTTCACCCCGCCCTGATAGCGTATCTGCGTGTCCCGTTTGACCGCCGCGACCGTAGTCTCTCCCCAGTCGCTTATAATCATCACGCGGCTTGGTTCATTGTATAATTCATAATCAATGTTCGTATACTCCTGAATAAAATCCAGGGCAATATACGCCGTACTTCCTTCCGTTTTCAGGATGACATAATCTTCACTTTTCTTCTCTTTCGACACGGTGTAATCTTTACTTCCGACTTCTACAGTCACCGTATCGTTCGGAAGCGTATATAAGAGGACGTTCTCATTCGAATCCCAATAAAAACGGCTGTTGATATATTTTCTCACAACATCATACTGGAGATAAACCTTACCGTTTTCTATACTGCCGTGAGGCTCTATTACCTGATTATCTATCGTGATTGCAAGCTGCCCTTCGTTCTCAATCCCATAATATTTCTTCAAATCATACTTTGCTTTTGAAGGACTATATTTTTTCCACAAAAATGCTGATACAACTGCCCCAATCACCAAGATAAACAATAAGGCGCCTTTGACAATAAGATTCCTTGTCCTTCTGCGCTTAGACTGCTGACCTCTACCCGGTCTTTTCTTATTCCCGGAGCGCTGCGCCGGCTGCCTTCTTACTCCGGACTCCTGTCCGTCCGGCCTGCGCCGTCCTGCCGCCTGCCCCGGCGTCCTTCTTCCCTTGGTATCCGTATCATCTATCCGGCGCTTTCCCGGCTGTTGTCCCGGCCTCGCCGTCCTGCCGGCTGTCCGGTTCCCCGTCAAAGCGCGCCCGGTTTTATCCGACGTCTGCTCCCCCGACGGGACACGTCCTGTTCTTCCCTGTAACCGTTCTCCTAAAGCGTCCGGCCTTGTCTGTCTGCCCGGCGCCTGCTTTTCTGCTGAGGCACGGTCTGAAAATGTGCGGCCTATCCTGTCTTTTTGTTCCATGCTGCACCTCCTACTCGTCCCTATTATAGCAAAACACCAGGCGCACGTCATTAGTTATTTCGACATTTTCTACATTTTTACGGGGTATTTGCTGATTTCAGCTTTAATTTTTATTAACGCTGTTGAACCACAGCTCTTTTATATCTCCTTTTTCGTTCAGTACATAATCCCTCATATAAGCCTTCTTCTCACGTACTTCATGCGCCCTGACGATCTGCATCGGGCTTGCAGGCGTCCCGTTAATTCCAAGTCCTACCTGCTTTTTCTCGTATC
>CANODD010000042.1 GCA_947564705.1 uncultured Dorea sp.
CGGCACAATGGTTCGCCATATCTTCACCGGAATTAAAGACCGGCGAAACTTATACAATCTGTACGGGAGACATCAGAAAGCAGGTGAAACTGGAAACAGCGGTTACGCAGATCAGGGTGGAAGATTAAAAGTGTTACTTAAAAGTATTCATACCGAAACTTAAGTTGCTGACAGGGAATGATTGTGATACAATAAAAACATTCTAAGCAAAAGAAAAGCAATGAGAGTGGTGGATGAGATGATTTATCGGGATTTGGAAAGGTTCGGAGAGGATATCCGCAAGACAGTGCAGAATGCAGTTGATTCTCAGGATTTCAGAAAACTGAATCAGACAATTACGAATACGGTCAACGACGCGGTCAGCGCCGTTTCGAGGAATATTAAGAGTGTACAGGCTGTGAATCGAAGACCTAAGCCGCCCGTCCTGTATCGGCAGGTCACTTCTGTGCAGGTAAGAGGAACGGTTACGACAGTGTTAGGAGCAGTTATAGGAGGTATGTGCTCCACCGCATTTTTATTCTTTGCCGTTACTGCATGGCTGGCGGGCGGATATGGAATTCCGGAGATTGCGGTCATGGCTCTTTTCTTAAGTATGGGAGTCGCAGGGTTTGTGATATGCGGGTGCGGGACAGGCATCCGTGCCAGAATCCGAAGATTCCGAACATATATCCGTGTCCTGGGGAAGAGAGAGTATTGTAATATCCAGGAACTTTCAAAGGCGGTGAAAAAAAATGCCAGGTATGTGGCGAGAGATCTGGAAGATATGTTTTCGAGAGGATGGTTTCTGCAGGGACATCTGGATGAACAAAGGACATGTCTGATCGTAAGCGACGGGATGTACCGGCAGTATCTGCAGGCCGAAGCGCAGAGGAAACAGATCGAGAGGGAAGCAGAAGCGTCAGGATTAGACAGACAGGACGAGAGAGAGTCCGAAGCGTCAGGATTAGGCGGAACGAAGCTTCCGCCGGAGGTGCAGAGAGTAATTGTAGAAGGAGATACTTATATCAGGAAGATTCATGCGTGTAACGATGCGATTCACGGAGAGGAGATCTCCGCGAAGATATCGCGTATGGAGCTGTTGGTGAACCGGATCTTCCATCGGGTGGAGCAGAATCCGGAATCGGTAGACGATATCCATAAGTTGATGGAGTATTATCTGCCGACGACGGTAAAGCTTTTAGAGGCCTATCAGGAGATGGAGGCGGAGCCGGTTGCCGGTGAGAATATTCGTTCTTCAAAGAAAGAGATCGAAGCAACATTGGATACACTGAATGTAGCATTTGAAAAGCTTTTAGACGGCATGTTCCAGGAGACTGCATGGGACGTATCTTCGGATATATCCGTTCTGCAGACTCTTCTGGCGCAGGAAGGGCTTACAGACGACGGCCTGAGAAAATGAGGAGTCTGACGGATAGAGTGCGAGAGATGGAGGGTAACACGTATGGATCATGAATTTGGACAGTTTCAGACGGTTCCGGAGCTTACTTTGGAGCCATTTAAGAAGGAAGAGAAAGAGACACGGACGGCGGCAGAACCGAAAGCGGCGGTATTTGATGAGAGTATGCTGTCAGAGGATGAGCGAAGGGCTGTGGATGCATTCGCCGCGCAGATTGATCTGACAAATTCCGGGGCGATTCTGCAGTATGGAGCAGGAACCCAGAAGAAGATGGCGGATTTCTCCGAGTCGGCGCTTGAGAATGTGAGAACGAAGGACTTAGGAGAGATCGGTGGACTGCTCTCAGATGTTGTGAAGGAGTTACGGGATTTTGACGAGGAAGAGGAGAAAGGATTCCTGGGTGTTTTCAAAAAAAGTTCAGGAAAGATACGGTCGGCAAAGGCCAAATACGCAAAGGCGGAAGTGAATATCAATCAGATCTGCAAGGTTCTGGAATCTCATAAGGTTCGCCTGTTAAAAGATATTGCGGTGTTAGATAAGATGTATGAATTGAATCTGACATATTATAAAGAGCTGACCATGTACATCCTGGCGGGGAAGAAGAAGCTGGCGGAGGTGAGAAACGGCCGTCTCTTACAGTTGTTGGAAAAAGCGTCCCGTACAGGACTTGCGGAGGATGCGCAGGCCGCGAGGGATCTGGACGGTATGTGTAATCGGTTTGAGAAGAAGATTCATGATCTGGAGCTTACCAGGACGATTTCCATGCAGACGGCTCCGCAGATGCGTCTGGTACAAGGCAATGATACTTTGATGGTGGAGAAGATTCAGTCTACGGTCGTAAATACGATTCCGCTTTGGAAGAGCCAGATGGTTCTGACGCTTGGGATTGAGCATTCCGCGCAGGCCGCAGCCGCACAGAGGGAAGTGACGGATATGACGAATGAGCTTCTCAGAAGGAATGCGGAGAAACTGAAACTTGCGGTGACCGAGACGGCCAGGGAATCTGAGAGAGGCATTGTGGAGATCGAGACACTGAAAGCTACGAATGAGACGCTGATCTCGACGCTGGATGAGGTGATGCAGATCCAGCGGGAAGGCAGGCAGAAGAGGGCGCAGGCAGAGCAGGAGATGCAAAGGCTTGAGCAGGAATTAAAGGCTAAACTGCTTCAGATACATGGATAACGATTTTGTGATAAGAGGGATTATTTTCAAAAAAGCCTTGATTTTACAAGGATAAAGTGCTATACTTGCAATCAGTTACATAAGGGAATCGGCAGAAGAGTGGACGTAAGTTCACTCTTCTTTGTTGAGTGCCACTCATTTTTGCAAAAGATGGTTTTCATTGGTTTCTTGAAGGAGGAATTTGAGATTGACAAAGAGAGAACAGTACGAACAGAAGACGGAAGAGATTCTGCTGCCCATCATAGAAGAGCATGGATTCGAACTCGTAGATGTGGAATATGTGAAGGAAGGCAGTTCGTGGTATCTTCGGGCATATATTGATAAGCCGGGCGGTATCACGATAGATGATTGTGAGGCGGTGAGCCGAAAGCTTTCGGATCAACTGGATGAAAAGGATTATATTGAAGACGCGTATATTCTGGAGGTCAGTTCTCCAGGACTCGGGAGACCTTTGAAGAAGGAGAAGGATTATAAAAGAAGCCTGGGAGCGGAAGTTGAGATCAGGACATACCGTATGATTGAGAAGCAGAAAGAATTTATCGGTATATTAAAGGGATATGATGAGAATACGGTAACGATAGAGACAGGAGATGGAACTGAAAAGATATTTGACAAAAGTGATATTGCACTGATTCGTCTGGCGTTTGATTTTTAAGAAACCTGTAAGAGTTTTCGTAGAGATAGATTAAGTATCAGAGTTAGGAGGAGAATACAATGAACACAGAATTGCTAGAGGCGTTGAATATATTGGAGGAAGAGAAAGAGATCAGCAAAGAGACTCTGCTGGATGCAATCGAGAATTCTCTGCTGAACGCCTGTAAGAATCATTTTGGAAAAGCAGACAATATTAAAGTAGATATGAACAGAACAACGTGTGAATATCAACTTTACGCAGAAAAGGTTGTGGTTGAAGAGGTAGAAGATAAGCTGGAGGAGATTAGTTACGAAGATGCGAAAGGAATCGACAGCAGATATGAACTGGGAGATATCGTGCAGATACCGATTGAATCAAAATCCTTCGGGCGTATAGCAACCCAGAATGCCAAGAATCTGATTCTCCAGAAGATCAGGGAGGAAGAGCGTAAGGTAGTATATGATCAGTATTTTGAGAAAGAGAAAGATATCGTTACAGGAATCGTCCAGCGTTATGTGGGCAGGAATGTCAGCATCAATCTGGGTAAGGCCGACGCAATGCTGACAGAGAACGAACAGGTTAAGGGAGAAGTTTTTAAGCCGACAGAGAGGGTTAAGCTGTATATCGTAGAGGTGAAAAACACGACGAAAGGACCGAAGATTCTGGTATCCCGTACCCATCCGGAGCTGGTAAAGAGATTGTTTGAAGCAGAAGTGGCGGAGGTAAAGGACGGAATCGTTGAGATCAAGAGTATAGCCAGGGAAGCGGGGAGCAGAACGAAGATCGCGGTGTGGTCGAATGACCCGGATGTCGACCCGGTGGGCGCCTGCGTCGGACTGAACGGGTCAAGAGTAAATGCGATCGTGAATGAACTGCGGGGCGAGAAGATCGATATTATCAATTGGAGCGATAATCCTGCGATTCTGATCGAGAATGCGCTAAGCCCTGCGAAGGTCATCTCAGTCATGGCAGATCCGGATGATAAGACGGCAGGCGTAATTGTTCCGGATTATCAATTATCTCTTGCAATTGGGAAGGAAGGACAGAATGCAAGGCTTGCGGCAAGACTTACAGGTTATAAGATTGACATTAAGAGTGAAACGCAGGCGATAGAGTCCGGAGATCTTCCGGAGAATTATCTGGAATTAAGCGAAGGTGTGTATGAAGAAGAATATGACGCTTCTTATGAGGAATTCGAGGAGAATTACGAAGAAGGGCATGAGGAGGCATATCAGGAAGAGGAATATGATGTAGACTATGAAGAAGATATCGTATTCGAAGAAATAGATGATGAGGAATAGGTGAGTGTGTGGGTGCAAGTAAAAAGATCCCTGTGCGGCGGTGCGTTGGCTGTCAGGAGATGAAGAATAAGAAAGAGATGATTCGTGTCATACGGACGAAAGAAGGAGAATTTCTTCTGGACGCTACCGGGAAGAAGAACGGAAGGGGAGCGTATATCTGTCCTTCGAAGGAATGTTTCCAAAAGGCGGTTAAGAATAAAGGGCTGGAACGATCTTTCAAACAGTCTATTCCGGCAGAGGTATACGAAGCGTTAGAAAAGGAGATGGGGTTGATTGGGACAGAGTAAAGCGTTGTCACTCATTGGTCTGGCTACAAAGGCAGGAAGAACAGTCAGCGGAGAATTCAGCACGGAGAAGGAAGTAAAGTCCGGAAGGGCTTCCCTGGTTATTGTAGCGGACGACGCATCTGATAATACGAAGAAGAAATTTAAGAATATGTGTGATTACTATCACGTGCCGATTTGTTTCTATAAGGATAAAGATACCTTGGGGCATGCAATGGGAAAGCAATTCCGGGCGTCTCTTGCGATATTGGATGAGGGGTTTGCAAAAGGAATCAGAAAGAATATGGATACAGAAGATCATACAATTGCATAGAGGAGGTAGTTAAGATGTCAAAAATCAAAGTATATGAATTAGCGAAGGAATTGAATGTTCCGAGTAAAGAAGTCCTTGAATTCCTGAGCGGAAAGAATATAGAAGTGAAGACTCATATGAGCGCGCTTGAAGAGGCGGACGCCGATGTGGTGAGGAGAGGTTTCGCGAAGGCTAAGCCTGCGGGAAAGGATGCGGCTAGGCCGGAGGCAGAGGCTCCGAAGAAGAAGAACATCGTGCATGTATTCCGGCCGCAGAATACGCAGAACGGAGGCAAACAGGCCAGGAGACCGGGCAGCAGAGCGAATGCAGGGCAGCCGGCGAACGGCGGCGGACGTCCGGCTTCGCCTCAGGGGAAACCGATACAGGTAAATAACGGCCGTCCGGCAAAAGCAGTACGTCCGGCGACGGCTGCCAGGCCGACAGATGCGTCTAAGATAGTAAAGCGTTCTGCAGCGGCATCAACTGCCAGACCGGAGGAAATTGTAAAACGTCCGGAAACAGAAGTATCCAAGCCGGTAATATCTGAGAAAATACCGGAGATTGCGGCTACCTCCGAGAAAGCACAGAATGTACAAAATGCGGAACGTCCGGCAGAGAAGAAGCCTGAGAAAACAGGAACGATGGAGAAAAAGCAGCCACAGAGGATGAAAGACCGCGGGGAACGTCAGGAGAGAGGCAGTGAAAGACAGCGGGATTCTAAGGATTTCAGAGGCTCAGGGGCAAGACCTTCGAGGGGCGACCGTACGCAGGGAACACGTCCGGACAGACCGCAGGGAGATCGTGACCGGAATCGGGAACGTTCTTTTGGGGACAGAGGAAGGGACCGCGACCGTTTCCAGGGAGACCGTGACCGAGACAGAGAGAGACCGCAGGGGAATCGTGACCGTTTCCAGGGAGACCGTGACAGGGGCCGCGACCGCTTCCAGGGAGACCGTGACCGAGACAGAGAGAGGCCACAGGGAAACCGCGACCGTGTTCAGAATGACCGTGACCGCGGACAGGGACGCAGACCGGGCGAACGGCCGGATCGCCGTAATGACAGAAGAGGAAGTAACAACAGTATTCCGGCGCCGGCAGTGGAGACACAGAAGCCGCAGCGCAGTAAAGGAAAAGGTAAGGATGATCATAAGAAGAAAGACTATCGCCGCGGGGATGAGGAAGAGAGAGCAGTAAAAGGAAAGAAAAAGAACGAGACGAAGCAGCAGTTCCAGAAACCGCAGCAGAGAGAACAGAAGATTGTGGAAGAGATTAAGTCTATCATCATCCCGGAGGTTCTTACGATCAAAGAGCTTGCGGATAAGATGAAGATCGTTCCGTCAGTGATTGTGAAAAAACTGTTCATGCAGGGGAAGGTTGCAACGGTGAATCAGGAGATTGATTACGAGACCGCTGAAGGAATCGCGCTGGAATTTGACGTATTGTGTGAGAAAGAAGAGGTTGTAGATGTAATCGAGGAGCTTCTGAAGGAAGATGAAGAGGATGAAAGCACGATGAAGAAGCGTCCGCCGGTAGTCTGTGTCATGGGTCATGTCGACCATGGTAAGACATCTCTTTTGGATGCGATTCGTCATACGAACGTGATTGACAAAGAAGCAGGCGGTATTACTCAGCATATCGGCGCTTATGTGGTGGATGTGAACGGAGAGAAGATTACGTTCCTGGATACGCCGGGACATGAGGCGTTTACGGCGATGCGTATGCGCGGAGCAAGTTCTACGGATATCGCGATTCTGGTTGTAGCGGCGGACGACGGCGTGATGCCGCAGACTGTTGAGGCGATCAACCATGCAAAAGCGGCAGGGGTAGAGATTGTCGTAGCGGTGAATAAGATCGATAAGCCCAGCGCGAATATCGAGCGTGTGAAGCAGGAACTTACCGAATATGAGCTGATTCCGGAAGACTGGGGCGGAAGCACCGTCTTTGTACCGGTATCGGCTAAGACGGGAGAAGGTCTGGAGGATCTGATGGAGATGATTATCCTGACGGCAGAAGTGCTGGAGCTTAAGGCGAACGCAAACCGGCGTGCCCGAGGCCTGGTATTAGAGGCTCAGTTAGATAAGGGAAGAGGCTCCGTCGCCACCGTCCTCGTCCAGAAGGGTACCCTGCATGTGGGCGATTCCATAGCGGCAGGTTCCGCACACGGAAAAGTCCGTGCGATGATGGATGATAAGGGAAGACGTGTGAAAGAAGCGGGTCCGTCTATGCCGGTGGAGATCCTGGGTCTCAACGACGTGCCGAATGCAGGTGAAGTGTTCGTAGGATGCGAGAATGACAAAGAAGCGCGAAGCTTTGCGGAGACATTTATCTCACAGAGCAAAGTGAAGCTTCTGGAAGATACAAAATCAAAACTGTCTCTGGATGATTTGTTCACCCAGATTCAGGAAGGAAACTTAAAAGAGCTTGGAATTGTGGTAAAAGCAGATGTGCAGGGATCTGTAGAGGCGATGAAGCAGAGTCTTCTGAAGCTTACAAACGAAGAAGTTGTCGTAAAGATCATTCATGGAGGCGTCGGCGCCATCAATGAGTCTGATGTAAGCCTTGCCTCGGCATCTAACGCGATTATCATCGGATTCAATGTAAGGCCGGATGCAACGGCGAAAGAGACCGCGGAACGGGAAGGCGTTGATATTCGTCTGTATCGTGTAATCTATAATGCGATAGAGGATGTGGAAGCGGCTATGAAGGGAATGCTGGATCCGGTATTTGAAGAAAAGGTACTGGGGCATGCAGAGGTTCGTCAGACATTCAAGGCGTCCGGTGTGGGAACCATTGCCGGTTCTTATGTGCAGGACGGTATTTTCGAGAGAGACTGCTCCGTTCGTCTGACCAGGGACGGAATCGTGATCTTCGAGGGACCGCTTGCATCTCTGAGACGTTTCAAGGATGATGTGAAAGAAGTAAGAGCGGGATATGAGTGCGGATTCGTATTCGCGAACTTTAACGATATTAAAGAAGGCGATCTGGTTGAAGCGTTCAAGATGGTAGAGATACCAAGATAGATAAGTTTTTATCCCGTTTTGTGAAGGCAGTTAAGCCAGAGGATTCATGTAATGATGTACTGGCTGCAAGAAGAGGTGTGAAGAAATGAAAAAAGGAAGTATAAAGAATACCAGAGTCAATACCGAAGTACAACGGGAGTTGAGTAATATCATCAGGAATTTGAAAGATCCCCGCGTCGCGCCATGGACTTCCGTGGTCGCGGCCAGGGTAGCGCCTGATCTTAAGACGTGCAATGCTTATATTAGCGTGCTGGGAGATAAAAAGGCGCAGGAAGATACGATTCAGGGACTTAAGAGTGCAGAAGGGTACATTCGGCGCGAGCTTGCAGGCACGCTGAATATGAGGAATACGCCGCAGATTCAGTTCATATTGGATCAGTCTATTGAGTACGGCGTCAATATGTCGAAGAAGATTGATGAAGTGACCAAAAATATCGTAGTAGAAGGGGATGCAGATGCTGAATAAGATTCTGAAAGATGCAAAAACGATTGCAATCGGCGGGCACATACGTCCGGACGGGGACTGTGTGGGTTCGTGCATGGGATTGTACCAGTATATCAGAGATAACTACAAAGACAGAAAAGCAGACGTATATCTAGAGGATATTCCCGAATCACTGAAGTGCCTGCCGGCTGTGGACATGATACGTCATGAGATCCCGGCGGATGAAAGATATGACCTGTTTATTTCCCTGGATTGCGGGGATAAGGAGCGTCTTGGTTTTTCGGGGGCGTTGTTTGACACGGCAGGGAGGACTTATTGCATCGATCACCATATCAGTAATCTAGGATTTGCACAGGAGGATTATATCGTCCCGGATGCCAGCTCTACTTCTGAACTGGTATATAATCTGCTGGAGGATGAGAAGATATCATTAGATACGGCGACGGCGCTGTATCTTGGTATCGTGCATGATACGGGGGTATTTCAGTATTCCTGTGCGACTCCGTCCACTTTCAGGGCAGCGGCAAGGCTGCTGGAAAAGGGTGTGGACGGACCGAAGCTTATCCAGGATACTTTTTATGAGAAGACTTATGCGCAGAATCAGATCTTGGGAAGAGCGCTGCTTGAGAGTATTCTTTTCATGGATAAGACGTGTATCGCCTCTTATGTGACGAAGAAAACCATGGATTT
The DNA here is from genome assembly GCA_947564705.1 of uncultured Dorea sp. Lineage (GTDB taxonomy): Bacteria > Bacillota > Clostridia > Lachnospirales > Lachnospiraceae > Sporofaciens. Next base: position 9,245 of record CANODD010000042.1, read on the forward strand.
CTACGGGGTCGGGGTCAAGGATATGGATGGGATCGTAAGCCAGCTTCGGCTGACCAAAGGCGTAGAAGTGGCAATCTTTATGTATGAAGTGGAAACGAATGTATATAAAGTCAGTCTCCGTTCAAAAGACCGGATCGATGTGTGTAAAATCGCCAGATATTTTGGAGGCGGCGGACACAGGAAAGCAGCGGGGCTTACGATGGCAGGTACATACCGCGATGTGATCAATAATCTGTCGGAGCGGATCGAAGCGCAGATGGAGAATCCCCAGGGAAGGTAGGAAAGAGGATACATATGATTCACGGTATTCTGAATGTGCGAAAAGAAAAGGGCTATACGTCTCATGATGTGGTGGCGAAGCTTCGGGGAATTGTAGGCCAGAGGAAGATCGGCCATACGGGTACCCTGGACCCGGACGCGGAGGGAGTCCTGCCGGTATGTCTTGGCAGGGCGACGAAACTGTGCGATATGCTGACAGACAAGGATAAGACCTATGAGGCGGTTCTTTTATTGGGACGCGCGACGGACACGCAGGATATTACCGGAACCGTTCTTGAGAGCCGGGAAGTGCCTGAGTTCAAGCCGGAAGAGATCTCGGACGTCCTGCAGAGTTTTGTCGGAGAGTATGCCCAGGTTCCGCCTATGTACTCTGCGATAAAGGTGAATGGAAGGAAATTGTACGAACTTGCCAGAGAAGGAAAAGAGATTGAGCGAAAGGCGAGAAGCGTGCAAATCTATGAAATCCGGATCAAAAAGACGGAATTGCCAAGGATATGGATGGAAGTCAGATGTTCCAAAGGCACATATATCCGTACGTTGTGTCATGATATCGGTCAGAGGTTAGGCTGCATGGGCTGTATGGAAGACTTGCTCCGTACCAGGACAGGAAGATTCTGTCTGGAGGATAGCCTGACTCTGGAAGAGATCAGAAGAAAGAAAGAAGACGGAAGCCTTATGGAGGATGTAATCCCGATTGACGAGATGTTCGCCGGTTATCCCCGGATGCAGGTAAGAGGCAGAGGCGAGGCGCTGGCGAAGAACGGGAATCCTCTGTCTTTGGATATGCTTTTTCCATATGATGGAAAGCAGGCAAAGGGGCGGCAGTCTATAAGAGTGTACGATAAGGAAGGACTGTTTATCGCGGTTTATAAGTGGCAGGAACAGAAAGAATCCTATCAGGTTGTTAAGATGTTTTACGAGAAGTTATGAAAAAGTAAAGAGGAACAGCTATGCAATACATCAACAGATTGTCTGAGTACAGGGACAGCAGGGAGTCAGCAGTAACTTTTGGTAAATTTGACGGTCTGCACAGAGGTCATCAGAAATTGACAGAAAAAGTAAGAGAGCTTGGAAACCGGGACGGAATCAGAAGTATCGTGTGCGCGTTCGATATGAAGCCGCGGCAGCTTCTGATGACGTGTGAAGAGAGAAAGGCGCATCTGAATGATAAAGTGGATGTGCTGGTAAATTGTCCTTTTACCCGGGAGTTCAGCCGGATTTCGGCAGAGGATTTTATCAGAGATATCGTAAAAGGGGTGTTCCATGCAAGATATGTCGTAGTTGGAACGGATTTCCGGTTCGGTTATGAGAAGCGGGGGGATATCCGGATGCTTGCGGACTATGCCGGGCAGTACGGATATCAGTTAATTGTCATCGAGAAAGAGCGCTATGAGAATCGGATAATCAGCAGTACCTATATCAAAGAAGTCTTAGGCCATGGAGATATGAGGCTTGCGGGTGAGCTGTTGGGATATGCCTATGGAATTACAGGACAGGTAGAACACGGGAAGCAGTTGGGAAGGAGATTGGGGTTCCCGACTTTGAATGTGGTGTGGCCGGAAGATAAGCTGCTCACGCCGAGGGGTGTATATCTGTCGAATGTCCGGATCGGCGGGCAGAGTTACCATGCTATTTCCAACATAGGTGTGAAACCGACGGTCAGCAAAGAAGAGAAAGTATTGGCAGAGAGTTTTTTGTTTGATTACGGCGGGGATGCATATGGAAAGTCAGTGTCTGTAGAATTGCTGGAATTCTGCCGCCCGGAACGGCGGTTTGAGAATATTGAAGAGCTGAAAGCGTGTATTGACAAAGATATTGCGTATGGGAAACGTTTCTTTGGATACGGAGAGTAGAGGAGAGTACGAATGAGAATCACGACGATTTTTATGCTGTTGGGAGGATTGGGTTTCTTCTTGTATGGAATGAAACTGATGAGCGAAGGCCTTGAGAAAGCGGCGGGCGCCAAGATGCGTAGTATATTGGAGTTTTTCACGAAGAACCGGTTTATCGGAATGATCGTGGGTATTATATTTACGGCGGTCATTCAGTCATCGAACGCGACGACGGTGATGGTTGTCAGTTTTGTGAATTCGGGCCTTATGAGCCTGATGCAGGCGTCGGGGGTAATACTGGGGGCGAATATCGGTACTACGATCACAGGGCAGTTGATTGCGTTTAACTTGTCGGATATTGCGCCGCTGGTGGTGATCATAGGGGTTGTCATGGTCATGTTCTGTAAGAAGCAGAGCATTAAGAAGATAGGCGAAGTGATATTAGGTTTTGGTATCCTGTTCATGGGTCTCAGTATTATGGGCGACAGCATGGAGGCGGTCAAGGAGTCCCCGAAGATATTGAATTTCCTTGCGTCTCTTACGAACCCGTTTGCGGCGATCCTGACGGGACTTGTGATAACGGCGGTGCTTCAGAGTTCGTCCGCGACGGTGGGAATCATATTGCTGATGGTATCCCAGGGGCTTCTGGAATTCGCGATCTGCCCCTTCATGATTCTTGGATGTAATATCGGTTCCTGTGTATCGGCGCTGGTGGCCAGTTTAAGCGGAAATAAGGATGCAAAGAGGGCGGCGCTGATTCATTTTCTGTTTAATGTGATCGGTTCGTTGATCATGTTCATCGTTTTGATGATCGCGATCCGTCCGTTTACGGATATGATGCTTCAAATATCAGGCGGAAGCCTTGCCAGAGCCGTGGCGAATGTGCATACGTTGATGAAGGTTGTGGAGGTTGCGATGCTCTTCCCGTTCATGGGCTGGATTGTCAAGGCGACCTATAAGATCGTACCGGGTACCGACGAAGCAGAGGATGAATACGAACTTCTCTTTATCGGAAAGGGTAAGATTCTGTCGGCCACGACGGCGGTTCTGGATGGAATCCGGGAGATTGTACATATGGGACATGTCGCGATGAAGAATCTGGAAGTAGCGATGGAGGCGCTTTGTGATCCGGATGAGGAGAAGATCAAGGAAGTCTATAAGCGTGAAGAATACATTGATTTTATGAACCGGAAGATTACGAATTATCTGGTTCAGGCTAACGAACTGGTTCTGCCTATTGCGGATGAAAAGCTGATCGGAGGTCTGTTCCATGTGGTGAATGATATCGAACGGATCGGTGATCATGCGGAGAATTTTGCCGATTCCGCGAAAGACAGGATCGAGCGTGGGATAGAGTTCAGTGACAAAGCAAAGAGACAGCTTCGGGAGCTGAATGAGAAGACGCTGATGATATTAAAATACTCTCTGGAAATGTTCGGAAATCGTAATTACGAGCATATGCAGGAGATATTGCAGCTTGAGGATGAGATTGACGAGATGGAGCGGAAGCTTCAGAATACGCATGTAAAGAGGCTGACAAAGAATAAGTGCACTCCGGAGGCCGGGATGATGTTCTCGGATACGGCGTCCGGCTTAGAACGAGTGGGCGACCATGCGACGAATATTGCGTTTGCCATATTGGAACCTATGGGAGAAGAAGAGGACGACGAAGAAGATTAGTATGAAGATTCGTATGAAAATAGTATGAAAATGGCATGAAATGGCAGAAAATCCATCTTTACAAGAGTTGGAGAGTATGTTATACTTGGTAGGTATGAGAGCCGATGTTCGGTAAATGGAAGCTCCAACCATTACTTAATATCAGGCGTTAGGAACAAGATTAAGGAGGATATGACAAATGATTTCAAAAGAACAGAAAGAACAGATCGTAGCAGATTATGGCAGGACAGCCGGAGATACAGGTTCACCGGAAGTTCAGATTGCAATTCTTACGGCAAGGATCAATGACTTGACAGAGCATTTCAAGAATAATCCGAAGGATCATCATTCCAGGAGAGGTCTTCTGAAGATGGTAGGACAGAGAAGAGGACTGCTGGCGTATCTTAAGAAGACGGATATCGAGAGATACCGTACGTTGATTGAGAGATTAGGACTGAGGAAATAATAAGGGCGGGCACAGTAAGCAGGATGTTTACTGTGCCTTTATTTCAGGTTATTTCAGGAATTTCAGGAATAAGAATTTAGTAGTGGAAGATTGGAAAGTTGTGTGTTATAATATATAAAGTTGTGGGCAGGCGGATTTTGCCCGAGACCACTGAAAAGCATATTTTCTGTCTAAGGAGGTACGCGGAAAGTGTGTTTTTCAGTAGTTTCGGCGGCTCCTGCTCATGGAAAATGTCTGAATATAAAGGAGAAAAACATGTACAAAAAATTTGAGATGGAATTAGCAGGGAGACCGCTTCGCATAGATGTAGGCAGAGTAGCGAAGCAGGCAAACGGCGCGGTGTTGATGCACTATGGCGAGACAACTGTGCTGTGTACGGCGACGGCTTCGGAGAAGCCAAGGGAGGGGATTGATTTCTTCCCTCTGAGTGTGGAGTATAATGAGCGTCTGTATTCGGTGGGAAAGATACCGGGCGGTTTTAACAAAAGAGAAGGCAAGGCATCTGAGAATGCGATTCTTACCTGCCGTGTCATAGACCGGCCGATGCGTCCGTTATTCCCGAAAGATTATAGGAATGATGTTACTCTTGAGAATCTGGTATTGTCCGTAGACCAGGATTGTTCACCGGAACTTACGGCTATGCTGGGCGCGGCGATTGCCACCAGTATCTCAGATATTCCTTTTGACGGCCCGATCTCTACCACACAGGTAGGATTGGTCGACGGTGAATTCGTATTCAACCCGACGGCGGCCCAGAAGGAGGTCTCTGATCTTGCACTTACCGTAGCGTCTACGAAGGAGAAGGTAATCATGATCGAGGCCGGAGCGAATGAGGTTCCGGAGGCTCAGATGATCGACGCGATCTTTGCTGCTCATGAGATGAATCAGAAAGTGATTGCGTTTATCGATACGATCGTTGCTGAGTGCGGGAAACCGAAACACGCATATGAGAGCTGCGCGGTGCCGGAGGAATTGTTCGAAGCAATCAAGGAGATCGTTCCTCCAGAGGCGATGGAAGAGGCCGTATTCACGGACGAGAAACAGGTAAGAGAAGAGAATATCCGTAATATTACGGA
>CANODD010000043.1 GCA_947564705.1 uncultured Dorea sp.
AGTAGTGGCGGCTATTTCTTTCCCCTAAAAATCTGACAAAGCAGACTGATAAGGGCAACGATGAATGTACAGAATAAAAAGAAATCCTGATATGTAATCATCAGCATCGCCCTCCTTTCTTTCGTCTGGAGGGTTAGCCCCTCCGAAGAGGGTAAGCCGCCTTTGCTCTCTGGTTTCCCATGCAGTCATTATAACACGGGATTATTATGCATTCAATCCCTTTAGCCGCACAGTACCTTCTCTGCAATGCCCTCCCAGGATATCCGGCTGACATCTGCTTTTTCATACTCTGCCGACTGAATGCTGTGATACAGAGCATCCGCCAGACGCTCCTCGAATCCAGGCAGGGATTCCGGGACAGGCTCGTCCGCATTCTTCATCCGGGGCATCGGGACATACCTGACGTCCGCGCCCGACGTGTACTGTTCGATCCACTCTCTGATTCCCGGCAGTTCAGACATGACCACCCTGTCGCCGCAGGCCAGCGCTTCGATGATCGTAAGAGGCAGTCCGTCGAAGAAGGATGGCAGCACGAAGATATCGCTCGCGTTATATACTTTCGCAAGCTCCGGCTGGGTCAGCCTTCCGGTGAATTCTACCTCATACGGGCACTCTCCCGCCATCTTCCGTATCTCTTCGTACTCTTCCTGGTTCCCTGCGCTTCCGGCAAGCCGGATCAGCAATCTGTCTTTACGGCAGCGCTCTTCCCCGCCGTGCCGGGCAGACAGGACGGACAAACTTCGGATCAGGCTCATGACCCCCTTCTTCTCCGCGATCTTTCCCGCGAACACGATCCGCGTCACGCCGTCCGCCGTCTTCTCTTCTGTCCGGAAGAATATCTTATTGTTATATCCCATTCCTACTTCCGTAATCTTCTCCGGGGCCGCGTCATAGATACGGAGCACACCCTCTCTCTGGGCCTCCTGGGGAACGAATATCCTGTCGAGCTTTCGGATCTGCGTTCTGATATATTCTCGCCTGAGATCAGTCTTCATCATCTGCCTGAGATCGGTATTATGGCAGAACCCATAGACACGGCGCTGTGGGAAATGTTCCCTGACCGCGGCCGTAAGCAGATACAGGTGATGGCATAAGATCAGATCAGGATCAAACTCCTCTACCGTCCGGCCGATCACCTCCAGAAACGCCGCTTCAAACATCTCCGTCATCTCCGGCGTCATATCACAGTATCTGGTACTCCTGTACGGCATCTCATCCGACATGCCAACGATAGGATAAGGTAATTTCCCACTCTCAAAATACACCGGATAAAATCTCACATCCCGGGGAAGCTCCACGGCGTCGTCCCGGTAAATGCCGGCTACAACCGCCTGCTCATGGCCCTTAAGGGCATATTCTTTTACAAGCTCCGTCAGATAGACGCCGCTTCCGGTACTGTTCGGTTTTTGTGCTGTAATACTCAATATTCTCATGATTCATTTCCTGCCGTCTGTTTATTTTTATATCATCCATTTCTCATTCATTACTGCTTATTTGCCATTCATCTGCTTTTCCTGCTGCTTTATCAGATGCTTCATCGCTTTTCATATACCGTAAAGTAATATTCCAGATCGAAGCATGTCTGCTCTTCGCTGATCTTCGTCATTCTCCACTCCTCGTCCTGATCCAGATTGGGAAAATATGTATCTGCGTCATAGGCATGATCGATCTTCGTGACAAACGCCGTATCACACAAAGATAGCATCTCACGGTAGATACTCTCCCCTCCGATCACGTAGATTTCGCCCTCGTACTTCCGGGCTTCTTCCACCGCTTCTTCAACACTGTGGACGACCACCGCCCCTTTCACCTTATAGCCCGGATTCCTCGTAATCACAATATTCACCCTGTTCTTAAGCGGCTGCCCCTGGGGAAAGCTTTCAAGGGTCTTCCTGCCCATAATTACAACATTTCCTCTGGTGGTCTCCCGAAAAAACTTCATATCAGCCGGAATACTCCACATCAGCCGGTTATTCTTTCCTATAGCCCAATTCTTATCAACTGCCACGATCAGATTCATCCGTCTCTCTCCCCTCTCTATACTGCCACCGGAATATCCCGGATCTGTTCATGTGTCTCATAGTCTGTCAGTTTTACATCATCGGCCGTAAATGCGTAGAAATCGCGAACCTCCGGATTCAGCCAGAACTTCGGCGCCGGAAGCGGCTCTCTGCCGATCAGCTCTTCCACCAGCGGCACATGCCTGTCATAAATATGCGCATCCGCGATTACATGGACGAATTCCCCCGCTTTCATACCGCATACCTGGGCAAGCATATGCATCAGCACCGCATACTGGCATACATTCCAGTTATTCGCGGTCAGGACGTCCTGGGAACGCTGGTTCAAAATCCCGTTCAGTATCAACCGGTCCGTCCCTCGCTCTTTCGTCACATTGAATGTCATGCTATAGGCACAGGGGTACAGGTTCATCTCATGCAGGTCCTGATGGACATACAGATTCGTCATGATCCTGCGGCTGTACGGGTTGTTCTTTAGGTCATAGATTACCCTGTCGGTCTGGTCGAACATCCCTTCTTTATACACATGCTCTACCCCCATCTGATAACCGTAGGCTTTTCCGATCGAACCCGTCTCATCCGCCCAGCTATCCCAGATATGGCTCTTAAGCTCATGAATATTATTCGATTTCTTCTGCCAGATCCACAGCATCTCATCCGTACAGCTCTTAATCGCAGTCCTCCGAAGCGTCAGCGCCGGAAATTCCTTAGACAGATCATAACGATTCACTACCCCGAACCGCTTAATGGTATAAGCCGCGCTCCCGTCTTCCCACTTCGGGCGGACCTTCTCCCCGCTGGTATCCGTTCCATGATCTATAATATCCCTGCACATCTCTATAAAGACTCTGTCAGCGTAACTCATAACTTCCTCCTTCATCTCCCCTTGAAAATTCCTGCAATACCCTTTTACAGGCTATCTCTCTGATTGTCCCGCCCGCCAGAAACTCATTGACCGCGCTGATCCTTGCCTTATCATACGCCTGAAAGATAAGCTGCGCCTTTCCCGGATTATGGTATACCTTCCAATATCCCGTCATGACTCCGCCCCTCCCTTTCTGCTCCATAAAGCACCTTACATCGTCGATGGGATAATCCAGAAAAACGCCGATCTCATGCGGGAATCCTGCGCCACGGCGGATATACCGGCAGACTCTTTCCGACAGCCTGTCAAGCGCCTCCTCAGGCTCCCGCCGCGCATATCCGAAGCGTTCCAAAAACCTTCTGACATCTGTTCTCCCAAGATAACCCGAAAATTCCTTCTTCCTGTAAAAAAACACCAGGCGCTTTCCCTTATCCCTGGACAGGTATCTGTATTCAATGTCCGTATCCGCCAAAATCCCCTCCAGCTCCGGACAATATTGTTCCTCTATGTTGACGGCGCACGCCGTCTTCATTCCCTTTAAAAACGGGGCGCACCAAAGAACGATCTGAAACTGCAGACATTTCTTCGGCTCAAGGCTTGACAGCATGTATGATACGACTTCTACCGGCATAACTCCTCCTCAGATTCCCAGAATGATTCTATATCAATAGCATTTTCTCAAATGCCGGGAATTATTACAAGAAATCCAAAGATTCAACTCTAAGGCTCTGTTATATTATACAATACCTTTTCCAGCATCTTTTCCAGCGCCGCCCTCTCCTTCTTCGTCATCCCCAATGTAAGTTTCTTATCAATCTTCTTACGGTCCGACTCCATCCTTCTCTGTATATCATAGGCTTTCTCGGTCAGATAGATATTCTTGCAGCGCTTATCCTTCTCATTCGGCACCGAAAGAATGAAACCCTTTTCATCCAGCCTTTTTAAGAGACCTGTCACCGTAGGATTTCTAAGGCTCAATGCTTTCTCGATATCCCTTTGGTTTACCACTTCCTCATTGCTGCGGAACAGATAATCCAATACCGCGCACTGGGATGCCGTTATTCCCACCGTCTTCAAAAGACTATTAAAATCTTTCTCATAAATCGTATTGATCTGCTTGAACATGAACCCGATCGGCAGCCGTTCTTTCATTATGTATTCTCCTCTAGCTCATCCCTCGTATCTCCCTGACCGCACAGATAATTGCCACCAGCGCCGCGGCGCCGTCCGCGATAGGCCCTGCATACATCACACCGTCGATTCCCATGAAGATCGGAAATATCAGAATCAGCGGAAGTAAAAAGACAACCTGCCGGGTCAGCGACACGGCAATTCCCAGTTTCGCCTTACCGATAGAAGTAAAGAACCCGGAAGACATGGGCTGAATCCCGTTCAGGAATGTCAAAAACATAAAGATTCGGAAATACCTCTCCGCAAAGCGGAAATACTCTTCACTTCCGGTCCCGAATATCCCCACCAACTGACGCGGAAAAAACTGAAAACATAAGAAAAACAGAATCCCGATCACAAGCGATATCCGAAATGCTTTATAATAAGTCTCCTTTACCCTCGCGTACGAACCTGCCCCGTAATTGAATCCCCAGATCGGCTGGCACCCCTGGGAGGTCCCGATACAGATAGCCATGAATACCATATTTACCTTGGATATTACTCCCACGCAAGCCAGCGGGATATCTGTTCCATATACCGAAGCCGCGCCGTAATAACGCAGCGTATTATTCATCGTGATCTGCACCGCCGCCATAGAGATCTGATTAATACAGGAAGCCACACCCAGCGACGCGATCATCTTCAAGTATCTCCCCTTAGGCCTCAGCATCTCTTTCGTCATCTGCAGCTTACGGAACCTGCAGAAATAAAGAATAACCAGGAGCCCTGATACCACTTGTCCGATCACGGTGGCCCATGCCGCTCCTTTAATTCCCAGATGGAATCCAAAGATAAATAACGGATCAAGAATCGTGTTGAGAATAGCTCCTGTCAGCATACAAGTCATAGAATATGCAGGGCTTCTGTCCGCACGGATCAGATGGTTTCCCCCCGTCGTCAGGATCAGAAACGGAATCCCCCACGCGGTAATCCCCGTATAATCCTGTGCATAAGGCAATACCTCCGGAGTCACTCCGAATATCTTAAGCAGCGGATTCAGGAACATCAGTACGATTCCGGCAATGACCGTCCCGCAGAACACCAGCATGGTAAGCCCCGTTCCCACAATCCTGCAGGCTTCCTCCTGATTCCCCGCGCCGGATTCCAGATTATAATTCGACGCGCTTCCGATCCCCAGCAGCAGCGCCGTAGCCGTACAGATGATAGAAACAGGAAACGCGATATTCGTCGCCGCGTTCCCCAGCATACCGACTCCCTGTCCGATGAATATCTGATCAACAATATTATAAAGAGAGCTTACAAGCATACTGATGATCGCCGGTATCGCGAACTTCGCGATCAGCTTTCCTATCCTCTCCGACGCCAGAGGATTTCCTTCTCTTTTGATTTCACTCATTTTCATCACTCTCCGCAATATGTTTGAAAACCGGCACATCATCACTTGATTCAAGAATTAACACTATAACAGACCGGACGCATAACAAAGGTATAGGAACCCCTTCCTATACCTTTTGCATACTGTACTGCTTTCACCGCTTGACTACGGTCTCAGTCCCATACCGCCTTCCAACGTGATCGTCTCGCCGCTCATATACTTGAAATCAGGTGAAGCCAACTGTACGCAGACACGTCCGATCTCCAGCTCCGCATCTCCGTAATGGCCTGCCGGCGGCATCTTTACATTCTGCTTGAATGCTTCCGGATACGCTTTCTCAAAGTTCTCCAACTGTGCGGTCCATGCCAGCGGACAGATGATATTCACATTGATACCGTCTTTTCCCCATTCGTTCGCAGCTACACGCGTAAGTCCGCGAACACCTTCCTTCGCGGCTGCGTACGCGCATTGTCCGTAATTTCCAAAGAGTCCTGCGCCGGACGCGAAATTAATTACGGTTCCCTTCGTCTCTGCAAGGTGCGGATGGCACGCCTTCATATAATAGAAAGTCGCGTACAATCCTGAATAAAGCGCCAGGTCAAATTGCTCTGTCGTATGATCTATCAACGTAACTCCGGAAGCGGACGCCTGCGCGTTATTGATCAGCACGTCGATCCTCCCGAAGGTATCCATCGTCTGCTGTACTACATGATTCACCACCGCTTCGTTATCCGACCCTGCGGAAACGTCTGCCTGTACGGTCAGAACCTTGATTCCGTATAACCTCTCCAGTTCTTCCTTCGCGTCCTCAAGCTTCTTCACATTACGTCCGGTAATTACGATATTCGCCCCCTCTTTCGCATACGCGGTAGCAATTCCGTATCCGATGGAACCGCATCTGCCGTCGCTTAAAACAGAGCGGCCTCCTCCCGTAATAATCACTGTCTTTCCTTCCAAAAATCCCATAATGACATTCTCCTTTCAATCCAGATCTTTCCTGAAGATTCCTTAATACAATTAGAATATCACTTTTCTTTGAGGAAAACAACTGAAAATAATTTAACAAACATGTTACCTATATCACAAAAAAGTTAGATAGATGAATCATCTATCTAACTTTCAAGAGCGACAGACGGGGTTCGAACCCGCGACCCCGACCTTGGCAAGGTCGTACTCTACCAACTGAGCCACTGTCGCATTCCTTATATATGTTCCTCAGAACAATAATTATATTACTACACGTATCTGTATTTGTCAACACTTTTTTTCTTGTTTTTTACACTATTTTTTCTTTGCCTTTTTCTTTCAACGCCCGCCCTTCACACCTACGCCGCCGTACACAGATTGAGCTTCCGTTTATCGACAGGACATAGGTGCAAAAGTTAAAGCTTCCGGCATTATCCTTCGCGCAGACTCAATATTCCTTCCGCCAGTATCCTTACGTCATCCATGATGTAATCAAAAGCGCCTGCCTTATAGAGATTAATCCCAATCATGCCCACCGGCACCGCAAGGATCATAGCCAGCACGCCCCCCAGCTTATACCCTGCATACAACAGCACCAGCGTAACCAGCGGATTAAGCCCCATACTGTCTCCTACCAGTTTAGGCTGTATCAACTGACGAACCAGCTGTGTCACTCCATATAATACCAGCAGCCCTACAACCATTCTGTAATCCCCCATCAGGAATTTATAGAGCGCCCATGGGATCAGAGCCGTACCGGTCCCGAAGAATGGAAGGAAATCAAGGAACGCAATCAAAAGCGCCAACAGAAAAGAAAAATGAATCCTTAATATCAAAAACCCCGCCGCCAGCAATACATAGACCACGATCATAATCTTAAACTGCGCTTTAAAATATCCTCCTACCGCATATTTAAAATTATCGACTACCATCGTCATCCGTCTCACCAGGGCGTCCGGCGCAATCTGTTTCGACCACAGAAGCACCTCTTCACGCTCTGCAATAAAAAAATATGCCGAGATAAACGTCACAATTGTCGCGATCAATACAGGGGGAATTCCCTTGGCGAATCTTCCCGCCGCCGATACCGTCGGTTCACTGAGCCTGCCGATAATATCTCCCGCCGTCTTATCCAGATTATTCATGATTGTATGCCAACCGTCCTGAATCCCCGCCGGAAGCATCCGAAAGAAACCGTTCAGATTCTCGCCGATCATATCCATCCCCGATTCCAGCTCCTGGTACATATCCGGAATGTCCTGCATCAGGTTTATAACCTCACGCGCCAGCGTACTGACCGACAGATAAGCCACTAACCCTACTAACCCCAGCACACCTATAATGATCAGTGCAGAACCCCATTTTTTAATAAGATTCACCCTCTTTTCAAGCCAGACCACCACCGGACTCGCAATGGACGCAATGAGCCATCCTATGACAAACGGCATGAAAAATCCCAGTAATTTATATCCGAAATAAAGGAATAACGCTGTTCCCGCCAAGCTGATTGCAAGACTCGCAGCTACTTTCCAATACGGGCGCGTATCGTGCATCTCTTCTTTCATATCTTTCCCCATGTATCGTTTCCACCTCTTCGTTACACCAGATAATCCCTTTCAACCAGTTCCCACAGCTCGTCTCTTCCCTGCTTCGTGACAGAGGAAAAAGGGATCACCTTCGTTCCGTCCGGCAGCCCAAGTCCCTGCCTTACCGCCTTTACTTGCTTATCTTTCTGACTTCTCTTGATCTTATCAAACTTCGTAGCGATGATAATCGGGTGATATCCTTGCGAGACGATCCAATCATACATCATCTTATCGTTCACAGACGGTTCATGCCGAATATCAATCAGCAGAAATATCGCCTTAAGCTGTCTGGAACCATGAAGATAACGCTCTACCATCTCTCCCCATTTCCGCTTCTCCTGCTCGGAAATCTTCGCATAGCCATACCCCGGAAGATCTACCAGATAAAGCTCCTGGTTGATGTTATAATAATTGATCGTCTGTGTTTTCCCCGGAGTCGCCGAGATCCGCGCATAGGACTTGCGGTTCATCAGCGCGTTGATCAGCGAAGACTTTCCTACGTTGGACTTACCGGCAAACGCGATCTCCGGCAGCTTATTGTCCGGCAGCCTGCTCGTTATTCCACACACGGTTTCCAAGTTTACATTTTTTATAACCATTATTATCTTATCCTTCTACTTTCACTTACGGTTTCTCATCTACTTTTGCCTGTTTCACTGACCGTCTGCCCGGCTTACTTCCGCCCGGTCCTCTGCCGCCGCGTTATTTCTTCGATTTCGTACTCTTACCTCTGCCCGCCAACGCCAGCTTCAGCACCTCGTCCATATGCGACACAGGGATGATTCTCAGGCCTTTCGTGATCTCGCTTGACAGTTCTTCTACATCGGACTTATTTTCTTTCGGGATCAACACCATCTTAATTCCCGCATTCTTAGCCGCGAGGAGTTTTTCTTTCAAGCCTCCGATGGGAAGAACTCTGCCTCTTAACGTAATCTCACCCGTCATGGCAAGATCCGCCCGTGCTTTTCTTCCTGTAATCGCCGATACCATAGCCGTCGCCATCGTAATTCCGGCGGACGGGCCGTCTTTTGGAACCGCGCCTTCCGGAATATGAATATGGACGTCATGTTCCTTAAAGAAATTCTCGTCAATCTTCTGCTCTTTACTGACTGAACGGATATAACTGATACCTGTCCTCGCGGATTCCTTCATCACGTCGCCCATCTGCCCGGTCAGGAGAATCTCGCCCTCTCCCGGCATAACGTTCACTTCGATCTGCAGGGTATCCCCGCCTACGCTGGTCCACGCAAGCCCCCGGACGATTCCCACTTCATCCGCCTCATTCGCCATCTGATAGATATACAATTCTTTTCCCAGATAATTATGGATATTCCGTTCCGTTACATGAACAAAATCCTTCTTCTTCTCCAGAATCTCGCGCGCCGATTTTCGGCAGATATCCCCGATCTTCCGTTCTAACTGCCGCACTCCGGCTTCTTTTGTATAGTTACGCGCCATCTTCCACAGCGCTTTCTTGCTGATCGCAAGCTGCTCCGGCTTAAGACCATGCTTTTCCAACTGCTTTGGTATCAGATGTTCCGTCGCGATGTGCATCTTCTCATTCTCCGTATAGCTGCTGACCTCGATAACCTCCATCCGGTCTAAAAGCGGCCTTGGAATCGTCTGGAGCGTATTGGCCGTCGTGACAAACAGCACCTCTGACAGATCTGTCGGAACCTCCAGATAATGATCCCGGAACTTATGATTCTGCTCACTGTCTAATACTTCCAGCAGCGCAGAGAAAGTATCCCCTTTATAATCATTACTGACCTTATCTATCTCATCCAACAAAATAAGCGGATTCTTGACCTCTGCCTGTTTTAATCCATTCACAATCCTTCCGGGCATGGCCCCTACATAAGTTTTGCGATGTCCGCGAATCTCCGCCTCATCACGGACCCCTCCAAGGGATATCCGTACATAAGGCTTCTTAAGAGCCCTTGCAAGGGAACGCGCGACAGAAGTCTTTCCTGTCCCCGGAGGTCCCACCAGACACAGGATCGGCGCGTTGCCCTTCTTCGTAAGCGCCCGCACTGCCAGGAACTCCAGCACACGTTCCTTCACCTTCTCAAGTCCATAATGGTCTTCCTCCAGTATCTCTTTGGCATATCCGATATCCTGATGCTCTTCGCACATCTTATCCCACGGCATCTCAAGCATCGTCTCGATATAAGTCCGTATCACACCGTTCTCCGCCTGGCTTCCCATCGAATTACGGAACCTGCGTATCTCCTTATTCAGCTTTTCCTTCACTTCCTCCGGCGCCTTTAGTTCATCCGTCTTCTGTTGGAACTCGTCCGCATCCGACAGAGTATTATCGTCTCCAAGCTCCTCGCGGATTAGTTTCGCCTCTTCGCGCAGGATGTACTCTCTCTGGTTCTTATCCACACGCTCCTTGACTTTGGCCTGGATCTCGTCTTTGACATTGATAATCCTGATCTCGTTGACCAGCTTGCACGCCAGCAGTTCATAACGCTGGGCGACGTCCGTCTCCTCCAAAAGCTGCTGTAATTCTGTGTATGGGAACGGCACGTTGGCAGCGATAATATCGATCAACTTCTTAAGATCCGCCGTATTCTGAACCTGAAGAGCCAACTCCTTCGAAAGCTTGGGATTCTTAGCCGCGTATTCCTTAAAGATATCCTGCATCCCGCGGACCATACCAATCCTGTCGTCAGGCCGGCTGTTTTCATCCGGCAAAGTATCTACATCCGGCATCACCGTCACATTTGCCCGCAGATAAGGTTCTTCAAATTCTATCGTATTTATAAATGCCCTGGTTTCCCCTGTAATCAGGACCCTGTTCACCCTCCTGGGCAGCTTGATAATCTGGCGGACGGTAGCTATGCAGCCCACCTGGTACACATCCATCCTGCCGGGATCTTCCACTTCTCCATCCTTCTGTGCCGTCAGGAAGATCTTTTGTTCTCCTTCCATGACTTCCTCGATTGCCGCAACAGATTTATGTCGGCTGACGTCAAAATGACGCACCATCTCCGGCAATATTGTGATACCCCTTAACGCCACCATCGGCAGACTCATTGTCTCTCTACTCATAAGCGATCCTCCTATTCCGGCTAATACACAAAGGGCGGGCACAATCTGATCTCTTGCACCCGCCTTCTATTCTTATGCACTCTCGGACTTTAATGAAATGCGTTCACATTCCGGTTCTCCAATCCCTGTCACGGCATCCTCCGTAATACGGCATGCCTTCAACGTATCATCTGACGGTGCCTTATACATGATGTCCATCATGATATTCTCCATGATTGCGCGTAAACCTCTTGCTCCTGTCTTCCTCTTCAATGAAGTCTCCGCCACTGCTTCCAGCGCTTTTTTATCAAATGTCAGCTCTACGCCGTCAAGTTCCAACATCTTCTGGTATTGCTTCACAATTGCATTCCTGGGCTCCGTCAGGATGCGGATCAACGCATCTTTATCCAGCATCTCTAACGATACCGTAACCGGTACACGGCCTACAAGCTCCGGGATCAATCCAAACTTCACAAGATCCTGCGGCAATACCTGCTTAAGCAATCTGTCCACATCATTCTCATGCTTTTCACCGATATCCACATTGAATCCGATCGACTTACGGTCGATACGCTTCTCTATGATCTTATCAATTCCTTCAAACGCGCCGCCGCATATGAAAAGAATATTTGTCGTATCAATCTGAATCAGTTCCTGATGCGGATGCTTTCTCCCGCCTTGCGGCGGTACATTCGCAACGGTTCCTTCCACGATCTTAAGCAGCGCCTGTTGAACACCCTCTCCCGATACATCCCTCGTAATCGACGGATTCTCAGACTTTCTTGTGATCTTATCGATCTCATCAATGTAGATAATGCCATACTCCGCACGTTCAATATCGCCGTCCGCCGCCTGAATAATCTTCAGCAGGATATTCTCCACATCCTCGCCTACATATCCGGCTTCTGTCAGCGCCGTTGCATCCGCTATGGCAAAGGGAACTCCCAAAATCTTCGCAAGTGTCTGCGCCAGCAAAGTCTTGCCGCAGCCGGTAGGGCCAAGCATCAGTATGTTACTCTTCCCAAGCTCCACTCCCAGGTCTCTTCCTGCCATAATCCTTTTATAATGATTGTAAACCGCAACCGACAAAACTTTCTTTGCTTCATCCTGACCGATCACGTATTCGTCCAGGAATTCCTTGATCTCTTCCGGTTTCAGCAGATTGATATCCGCAAAGGGATTCCACTGTCTTTCGTCGCCAAATTCAAATTCTTCTTCCAGAATCTCCGTGCATACGTCGACACACTCATCGCAGATATATGCCCCGTTGGGTCCTGCGATCAGTTTCCGAACTTGATTCTGGGTCTTATTACAGAACGAACATCTTACCTGATCGTCGTTCCTTCCTACCATACTCTCACCTCATCTAAGGACTTCTTACAAGCGTTAACGATTCTTGATCACCTCGTCGATCAATCCATATTCCTTCGCTTCCTCTGCCGACATGAAATTATCTCTGTCCGTATCCGCACTGATAACCTCGATCGGCTGTCCCGTATTCTCTGATAATATTTGATTCAATTTCTGACGGGTCTTCAAGATATGGTCCGCAGCGATCTGAATCTCCGTCGCCTGTCCCTGCGCTCCGCCGGACGGCTGATGAATCATGATCTCCGCATTGGGAAGGGCAAGCCTCTTTCCCTTCGTTCCTCCTGCCAAAAGGAATGATCCCATGCTGGCTGCCATGCCGATGCAGATCGTCTCTATATCGCACTTGATATACTGCATCGTGTCATAAATCGCCATACCTGCAGTCACAGAACCTCCCGGACTGTTAATATACAGATGGATATCCTTCTCCGGATCTTCTGCCTCCAGGAACAAAAGCTGCGCTACAACAATACTTGCCGACACATCGGACACTTCTTCCCCCAGGAATATAATCCTGTCCTTCAACAATCTTGAATAGATATCATAAGAACGTTCGCCCCGGCTTGTCTGTTCAATGACATAGGGTACCAGACTCATGTCTATGCCTCCTTCTATATACTATGTCCTGTCTATTTCTCAACAGCATTGTTCGTCAGGAACGTAATCGCCTCCTGAACCGCAATGTCTTCCTTCATCTGCTTTTTCTCTTCTTCGCCCATGAACTCCTTCATCTTAGCGGCGTCCATCTGATAGTTCTTTGCCATCTTCGCGATCTCTTCATCTAATCTCTCTTCGCTGACTTCGATATTCTCCGTCTTTGCAATTGCTTCCAGTACCAGACGCGTCTCAATACTCTTCACGGCCTGTACTCTGATATCTTCCAGCATCTTCTCACTGGTCATACCGGTGAAGATAAAATACTGCTCCATCGTCATGCCCTGCGCCTGGATCCTACGCTCAAAATTCTCGGCCATCTGTGATACCTGGGTATCCACCATAGCTTCCGGGAGCTCATACTGCGCGTTCTTTACCGCCTGCTCCACGGCCGCGTCTTCCTGCTTCTCTTTCCCTTCCGCAGCCTTCTTCTCTCTGAGTTTAGCCTCAACATCCGCTTTATATTCATCTAATGTATCAAATTCAGAGACCTCCGACGCAAATTCATCGTCAATCTCCGGAAGTTCCTTCGCCTTGATCTCGTGAACCTTACATTTGAATACAGCCGCTTTCCCTTTCAGATCCTCTGCATGATATTCCTCCGGGAACGTCACATTCACTTCCACGTCCTCGCCTGTCTTTGCGCCGATCAGCTGATCCTCGAATCCCGGAATAAATGAGCCGGAACCTATCTCTAAGGAATAGTTCTCGCCCTTACCGCCCTCAAATGCAACACCGTCTACGAATCCTTCATAATCCAGGATAATCTCGTCTCCATCCTGTACCGGACGGTCCTCCACCGTAACTTTTCTCGCATTCTTCTCTGCCTCTTCCTGTATTCTGGCGTCAACCTCCTCCGGCGTCACCTCGTCAGAGTATTTCTCCACTTCCAACCCTTTATACTGTCCCAGTGTAACCTCTGGTTTTAACGCCACCTCTGCGGTAAAGATAAAGGGCTTTCCCTTCTCGATCTGAACAATATTGATCTGCGGCCTGGATACGATATCCTCTTCACATTCTTCATATGCCTCTGCATATGCTTTCGGAATCAACTCATTCGCCGCGTCCTCATAGAAAATCTCCGCTCCATACATCTTCTCAATCATCTGGCGCGGAACCTTCCCCTTGCGGAATCCCGGAAGTGAGATCTTATTCTTCTGCTTCTTATATACGCTCTGCAGCGCATTTTCTAAATCATCGGCCGAAACTTCGATCGTCAGCTTCGCCATGCTCTTTTCTAATTTCTCTACCTGTAAACTCATTTATATTTCCTCCTGTTTCTATCCCGCCTTCCGGTAGCTGGAAACCCGGGTATACTCTACTCATAACATTCACCAAAGAAGTATAACACAAACAATTATAAATATCTAGTGCAATATTCACAGAATTTTCGCTATATTTTCGCCAAAAGTTACTTTTCATACCCACGCCAGCGTACGCAGATTGAATCGGAAGGCTATCT
>CANODD010000044.1 GCA_947564705.1 uncultured Dorea sp.
CGCTTCTTTTTCCTCCTGCTCTTTTCTAAGCGCTGCATAATCGGTGAACAGATCGAGCTGCTCGAAGGCCGGTTCACTTCTGACGGATGTCTCGTCCGTTACATGATTGGCGCCGACGGCGATTCTTCTGACAAAAAAATCCTTATGGATGATTTTATCATACAAATTAAGGACCGCGTCTACAATTATTCTTGTAGAGGATGTAAGTTCCTTAAGATTCACCGTTCCATGGGCATGTTTGGGAACACTGCGCCCATAGCGGTCTGTCGTGACTTTCCCTTTGTAAGCTTTCTTTAATTCGGGGTTCGACAGGTTCTCCCGATCATAACCCACCGTCAGTATGATCTGGTCCGTAACCAGATGTTTGTCTACCAGATCAAGAACGAGCTGCTCCGTCATCTCACGAACTACCAATCTTGCTTTTTCCGCAGTATAAGGGCGGTGCAGAACCTGGCCTGCTCCCATACTGTTTGCCGCCGGTTTGTAGGCCTTGATATCTGCCATGGTACAGGGCTCCCATCCCCAGGCGTGGTCGATTAAGAGCTCCGCATTTATCCCGAATAACTTATAGAGCAAATCCTCGTTATAGTATTCCCCCGGTTTTCCAATCGAACATCGCGCGATATCCCCCATCGTATATATCCCGTGTTCAGCCAGCTTCTTCGCATATCCGTTTCCGACACGCCAGAAATCTGTGATGGGTCTATGCGCCCAAAGGATTCGGCGGTAACTCTTTTCTGTCAGCTTTGCGATACGTACGCCGTTCTTATCCGGAGGAATATGCTTTGCGACAATGTCCATCGCCACTTTACAAAGATATAGATTGCTTCCGATTCCCGCCGTAGCGGTGATTCCTGTCTCGGCATGGATATCCTGAATGATCTTTCCCGCCAGTTCACGGGCCGTAAGCCGATACGTGCCTAGATAATGTGTGACGTCCATCATAATCTCGTCAATCGAATACACATGACAGTCTTCCGGCGCTACATATTTCAAGTAAATCTCATAGATTCTGGTGCTGTAATCTATATAATACGCCATTCTAGGCGGTGCAACGATATAATCCAAGGCTTTCTCCGGGGAGGCTTTTAACTCGGTATCATCGTAAGAAGAGCCTTCGAACTGCCGGTTCGGCGCCAGACTCTGCCTCCTGGCATTCACTTCCTTCACTCGTTGTATTACCTCGAACAGTCTGGCCCTGCCTGATATTCCGTAGGCCTTCAGTGAAGGAGACACCGCCAGGCAGATTGTCTTCTCCGTGCGGCTTAAGTCTGCGACTACCAGGTTCGTAGTCATAGAATCTAGACCTCGCTCTACACATTCTACCGAAGCATAGAATGATTTCAGGTCAATTGCGATATACGTGTGATTATCCTGCGTCATAACTGTCACCTCACTAACAAACGTTTGTTCATGTCTATTATATCAGAACCTATGTTTGGTTTCAACTGTAAAAAATGTCCAGCCGAATTTATTGAATAAACAGTTTATTTTTTTAAGAATTGTAGAATTTACATGATAGCGGGAGCGTGTTATTATGTAAAAGCAAAGAAAAATCGAAGATAGGAGTAGAACTTAAGATGAACCAGACGACAGAAGAAAACAAATTACCTGACTATATTCAATATATGGAAAAAGATCAGGAAACAGAAATGATTTTGAAGAAAGAAGCAGTTGAAAAAGGAGAGGAGGGCGAAAACATACAGGGAGATCTTGAGGATTCCGCCGATTTTGAAGGATGGGCGGTGATTCTGAATCGTAATTTCCAAAAAAATGTGAAACTTAGTATGGATATCGAGTTGGATTTGGATGAGATGAAGGAAAAATTTGAGGAGGACGGTCATTTTAACAGATTTTTATATAGGGTAATACAGTTTTGGGAAGAGTATCCTTGGTTCTTCTTGTCTGATAATCTGGATGAGATATTATTCGCAGAAGGAGGATTTGACGATTGGCTGAGTAAAAGCAGGGAGCGCCTTATCGATAATGAATCTGATGCGGTAACGGAGGACGTAACGGAGGATGGGATCTCTGAAGAACAGACTGACGGATGCTTAGACAGTAAAGCGGAGCCGCTGCTTCATAGATGATTTCTGATTCTTCTTAATCTATGAAGCAACAGTCTTGTTTTATTTCTGCTGATACAACATTTTCAGAATAATAGGTGTTATGACGGAAGAAACCAGTATCAGCAGGATTACGGCTGAGAAGTATTTTGCTTCGATCATCTGTACCTGAAGGCCTTTCTGTGCGACAATCAGTGCGACTTCTCCTCGAGTCATCATCCCGACGCCGATCTTCAGAGAGTCGATGGTATGAAAACCCAGAAGTCTTGACATAATTCCACAGCCGATGATCTTGGTGATTAATGCAACGATCACGAATAATACGCAGAATCCCAGCAAAGCAGGAGTCATGTCGTCGATAGAGGTTTTCAGGCCGATACTCGCGAAGAATACCGGTGCGAACAACATATAGGAATTAATATCTACTTTACGGGCTATGTATTCTGAGTCGTCGATACTGCACAGGACGATTCCGGCGACATAAGCTCCGGTAATATCTGCAATCCCGAAGAACCGTTCTGCCGCATATGCCATGGCAAAGGCGAGAACAAAGCCTAAGATGGGGATACGCCTTGTATGAGGGTATTTCTTGTCTAAGGCTTGGAAGATCTTATAGATAATGATTCCAAAGATAACTGCCATGACAAAGAACAGTACGGTGCTGACGATCACAGAGGAGGGTTTGGAGTCCGGATCTTTCATACCGACTACAAAAGTCAGAACAATGATGCCGATAACATCATCGATGATTGCGGCGCTCATAATGGTGGTTCCTGTCTCTGATTTCAGATACCCGAGTTCCTGCAGAGACGCAACGGTAATACTTACGGATGTCGCCGTCATGATGACGCCGGTAAAAACCGCAGAATAGAACTGACTGGTGCCGGACGGGGCAAAGCCGTAATAACAGCAGTAGAGAAGATAACCGCCTGCCAGTGGAACGAATACACCTGCGCAGGCGATAAGCAGCGCTTTCCATCCGGTTCGCATCAGGTCTTTCAGACTGGTCTGAAGTCCGGCAAAGAACATCAGAAGTACGACTCCGATCTCAGCCATACCGTTGATCAGTTCTGTCTGCTGTACAAGTCCGAAGATACTTGGGCCGATCAGAAGTCCGGCGATGATTTCGCCTACAACTTGGGGCGCCTTAAGCTTCGCCGCGGCGAGTCCGCATAACTTGGCGCAGATTAGGATGATGGCGAGATCTTTGAAGATTACATATGTTTCCATGCTCATTTCACTCCCTTAGATATAGTAGAATTTCTAAAACGTCATACATTATAGCACTGCTTTTCAAGGGATGCAACTTGAAAATGAGGGAGGGGATAGGGTATAATACGATATCATATGAAGAAGAGCCGTAAAGACTACAGATGGAAAAGAATCTGCCAATATTTATACTTAGGAGAGTTGTGATTATGAAAAAAGTGAAAGTT
This sequence comes from uncultured Dorea sp., assembly GCA_947564705.1. Classification (GTDB taxonomy): domain Bacteria; phylum Bacillota; class Clostridia; order Lachnospirales; family Lachnospiraceae; genus Sporofaciens. Next base: position 3,503 of record CANODD010000044.1, read on the forward strand.
GGGATAGCAGGTCTCGGAAGATTGGGAAAAGTGCATGCGCATAATATAGCATACAAGATTCCAAACGCTGAATTAACGGCGGCTTGCTCAATTGTGTCTGATGAATTGGAATATGCGAAGAAAGAACTGGGAGTTACCGATGTCTATACAGATTATAAGGAAATGCTTGCAATGGCGGATATTGATGCGGTTGTGATCGTCACTACCTCCGGCGAGCATTGTTGGCAGATAGCCGCGGCATTAGACGCCGGGAAGCATGTATTTTCAGATAAGCCGCTGGGGGTAACGGTAGAAGAATGTAAACTTGCCGAAGGCGCTGTAGAGCGTCATCCGGAATCGGTATTTTTTTTGGGATTTATGCGCCGTTTTGATCCGTCTTATGCCTATGCGAAGAAAAAGATCGAAGACGGGGTGATAGGAACGCCTTATATGGTAAAAGCAGCCGGAATTGATCCGGAGGCATTGGTAGAAGGAGCGATTAAGTTTGCGGCTACAAGCGGAGGGATTTTCATTGATATGGCGATTCATGATATTGATCTGATGCGTTGGTTCTTGGGGTCAGACCCGGTAGAGGTACATGCTATGGGAGCCACGTTTAAGCATCCGGAGTTCGCAGAAGTCGGAGATGACGAGACGGGAGTCGCTATGTACAAATGTGGAAACGGCGCGTTGGGGATTGTGCATGTCGGACGCACGGCCGCTCACGGATATCATGTGGAAACGGAGATTATCGGTACAGAAGGGTCGTTAAGGATCAGTCCGGTGCCGGAGAAAAATTTGTGTATGGTTTATGATAAGAATGGCGTGGTGACAGAGTGTGTCGGCGGTTTCCCGGAGAGATTTGCAGAGGCCTATCAGTTGGAGATGCAGGAATTTATCGACTGTGTGGAGAGTGGGAAGAAGCCGGAGATTACCGTATATGACGGGACAAAGTCTACACAGATCGGATTTGCCACTACGGAGGCATGGAAGACCGGTAATATAGTTAAGATTGAATATTGAGGGGAGACGCAGCCATATGTTGCCGACGAGAGAAGAAGCTTTGGAACTTTTGGCAGAAGCAGAAAAGTGTAATCCGGGGGCGTGGGGGAACCATAGCCGTATTGCCGCCCGCTGCGCGGAGAAGATTGCGCGGGAATGTAACGATTTGGATTCGGACAAGGCGTATATACTGGGATTATTGCACGATATCGGGCGGAAATTCGGCGTAAGGCACCTGGGGCATGTATCAGACGGTTATTCGTATATGCGTTCTCTGGGATATGACGAGGCCGCGAAAGTATGTCTGACGCATTCCTTTAATAAACTAACTACGGATGTGTATATAGGAAAATTTGATACCACAGATGAAGAATTGAGATTGATTCAGGATAATTTGAAGACAATTGTGATAGACGAGTATGATAAATTAATTCAACTGTGCGATTCGATTGCGGGTTCGGAGGGCGTGCTGGATATCGAAGAAAGGATGAACGATGTGAAAAGGCGATACGGCTCCTACCCTCAGGAAAAGTGGGATAATAATCTGAAGCTCAAAAGATATTTTGAGGAAAAGATGGGGAAGGATATTTACACCGTGGTAGGGAAATAAAATTTCTGTTTGAGAGAGAGTAGGATGTTGTATGCAGGAAAGAGAGACGGGATATGATTTACTATAATGCAGATGAAATCGTTGTGCGAAATATGCAGCTGGACGATGCACGGATTCTTACAGAGGAGGAGATCGCACAGGGATGGGATGGCGACATAGAAAAATACGAGATGAGGCTGAAGCATCAGGCTGAAGGCAAGTCCATAGCTTTTGTTGCGGAGTATAGAGGGAATGTTGCGGGATACATAAATGTGTATCCCAACTCTGAATGGGGCGCTTTTGCAAATCAGGGATATTCTGAAATTGTTGATTTTGGTGTTTTGATCAGATATCGGAACAAGGGTATCGGAAATAAATTAATGGATATTGCGGAGAAGATAGCGTCTGGATATTCGGAGGTAGTCTATCTCGGGGTGGGACTGCATAGCGGGTATGGCAGCGCCCAGAGAATGTATGTGAAGCGGGGATATATTCCTGACGGTACGGGCGTTTGGTATCGCGACAAGGTGTGCGGACAATATGCGGATTGCTGTAATGATGATGATTTGGTGCTGTATTTGTCGAAGAGGGTCAGATAATCTACGACGAACCGGAACAAGGCATTGGTGCAATGGGAGGTTGATATGATTGAAATATTGTTTGGCGAGAGTGAAGCGGCTTCTATGAAAGCGGCAAAGAATAAGGTAATAATCGGGACTGTCAACGGTCCTACGGCCGTGTGGATGGCGGGAAAGAAGAAACCGCCCAGGAAACCTTTTGCCGGATGGATCGAAGGAACGTCCGAGGAAGTGATCTGCCTTGGCTTCATGCTGGATGTGGGGGATATCAAAGAGCCGGCGGACAGTTCCTATCGGAAAGAACTGATTTATTCCATGTATGCTCAGAATCAGTGGGAACGGGATGAAGAGACGGAGGAAGAGCTAAGGAGGACCGTAGACGTTTACGCAGAGGAATTGCGCCGTCTGAAAAGGTTCCTGGACGATGGGGAGGCGGTCAGGATATGGTACAGCGGCGCGCCTTATTCCAGATGCGGATTCTGTCATCTGTGCCAGACTCTGAGACAGTACGAGAATGAGATACGTGCAGTGAAACTCCCGGAATACGTAGTTCGGGAGAATTGCATCACTGTATATAAGAACTGGGGCGAGGTCGCGGCAGAGGAATTCGCAGGATTCCTGTCTCATGAGAAGAAACTTTCCGGAGAGGAGGTTCGTATGTATGCCAGTGAATGGAGCGAATTAGTGAGTGATAACAGCCCTCTCCGTGCGGTGGTAAATGGAAGATTAGCAGGTGTTCCTGAGGATTTCTATGATTTCCTGATTTGGAAGAGGCTTACACGCAGGCCGGTCAAACAGGCCAGACTGATCGGTGATATTCTTGGGTATTATCAGCTTAGTGTTGGAGACTGGTGGTATGCAAAACGAATCGAACATTTTATCCGGCAGGGGAGAATCTGTATAGCTGAGGATTCAAAGAACAAGTATGCAAGGATGATTTACGATAGCAGAGGTAGATAATAATAGATAATAGTAATAGATAACCGATATTTCTGAGAGGTTTATGAAATGGAATATATTCCCGCAAAGACGATTGTTACGAAGACTAAAGCTCCTTCGAAATGGTTTGGGGTCGATTATAATATGAACATTTACAAGGGGTGCTGTCATGGCTGTATTTACTGTGACAGCCGTTCGGATTGCTATGGAGTCGAGCGGTTTGACCAGGTGCGCGCCAAGGAGAATGCGCTTGAGATTATCCGGAATGACTTACGCAGAAAGACAAGAAGAGGCGTGGTAGGAACCGGGGCTATGAGCGATCCCTATAATCCCTTTGAAGGGAAACTTAAGCTTTCACGTCACGCGCTGGAATTGTGCGACGCATTTGAATTCGGCGCGGCCATAGCGACAAAGAGTTCCCTGTTGGAACGGGATATTGACGTGCTGCAAAGTATCGCGGAGCATTCGCCGGTACTTTTGAAGATTACGGTGACGACGGCGGAGGATGCCCTGGCGGCAAAGATAGAGCCGCATGTCTCGCGTCCGTCGGATAGATTCGGGACGATGAAAAAGCTTTCCGCGGCGGGCTTGTATACAGGGCTTCTTCTTATGCCGGTCCTGCCTTTTATAGAGGATAACAGGGACAATATCGGCGAGATAATCCGAAGAGCCGAGGAAGCCGGGGCAAGATTTATCTATCCTGCATTCGGTATGACTCTGCGGGGGAACCAGAGGGTGTGGTATTATCAGAAGCTTGATGAATTATTTCCGGGGGAAGGTCTTATAGAGGCTTATCAGAAAAAGTATGGGGAATATTACGAATGTATCAGTCCGAACGCGAGAAAGTTATGGGAATATTTTTCGGAGGAGTGCGGGAAGAGGCAGATTGTGTATCGTATGGAGGATATTATCAGCCAATATAAGAGACCGTATAAGGTTACGCAGATGACATTGCCGTTTTGAGGAAAGATATAATCAGAAAGCCGGGAGATGATATGCAGAAGATTTTGATTGTGGAGGATGACGCGAAGAATAACCAGATGCTGAAGGAATATCTGGAGGATCACGGATATGTGTGTACACAGGCTTATTCCGGCAGTGAAGCGAAATTATTATTCTCTATGGAAGATTATGACCTGGTGCTTCTGGATCTGATGCTGCCGGGTATCTCCGGGGAGGAGCTGGTGGCTGTATTTTCTAAGAAGGTTCCGGTTATCGTGCTGTCCGCAAAGAGCGGACTTGACAGTAAGGTGGAGGTATTATCGGCGGGGGCGGAGGACTATCTTTGTAAACCCTTCGACCTTCCGGAATTGCTGGTGCGGATACAGGTGCAGTTCCGACGCCGCAGGAAGTGTTACGGTTCAGACGGTTCAGGCGGTTCAGAATGTTCTGGAGGAGAGAATACGGTATCCGGTCAGGCGGTTTATGGGCAGACAGTATACTCATACCGGGAATGGACATTGAATCCGGATACACGGGAGATGACGGCGAAAGGTGAACAGATAGAGCTGACTCGTCATGAATTTCTGATTATGGAATTGTTGATCCGCAATCCGAAAAGAGTGTTTACAAAGCAGATGATTTATGAGTATGCATGGGGAGAGGAATATCTGGCGGAGGATAAGACGATCAATGTACATATCAGCAATATCCGTTCCAAATTAAAGAGAAGCAAGACAGACGGTTATATTCAGACGGTGTGGGGAATGGGGTTTAAATTATCTTAGGTCTCTATATTATTAATGATTATTAATGAATTAATGAAGAAAAAGTTAAGGAGTGAATCGTATTATGGGATTATTTTTAAACAGTATTGCTCCATATGATAAATACAAGATGATTTCACAGGATCCATATTTTGTGGACAAATCGGCCCTGATAGAAGAATTGATTCCGGCGCTGGAGCGTGAACAGCGTTTTTTCTGTATTGTAAGGCCGCGCCGTTTTGGGAAGACTGTAATGGCTAATATGATCGGCGCGTTTTTCGGGAAGGCGAGAGACAGCAGGGATGTATTTGGACATCTGGCAATTGCAGAATCGAAAGGGTATGAAGAACATTTGAACCGGCATGAGGTTATCTATCTGGACTGCAGTGAGGTCCCGAAGGAGTGCCGTGATTACAGAAGCTATATTTCAAGGATTGAAGACGGGCTCTGCCTAGATCTTGCGCAGGCTTATCCGGAACTGGAACTGGATCAGAGTAAAGCGGTATGGGATCTTCTGTCTTTTATATTCGAGGAGAAGGAACAGAAATTTCTTTTTGTGATTGATGAGTGGGATGCATTATTTCATATGTCGTTCATTACAGAAGAGGATAAGCAGGAGTATCTTCTGTTTCTGAAATCACTGCTTAAAGGGAAGAGTTACGTTGAGTTTGCCTATATGACGGGAATCCTTCCGATTGCAAAATATTCAGAAGGATCGGAGCTGAATATGTTTTTGGAATACGATATGGCTACTAAGATCCGTTTTGGAGAGTACTATGGTTTTTTACATTCGGAGGTTGACCAGCTCTATGAAAGGTACAGATTAGAGGCGGCAGAGCCTCGCATCACCAGGGAAGAGTTGGACGAATGGTATGACGGTTACCATACAATGGGGGGAGAACGGCTGTATAATCCACGTTCAGTGGTCAGCGCTTTGACTAATAATCAGGTAGCGAACTATTGGACCAGTTCAGGAACGTATGATTCCGTATTTTATTATATCAAAAATAATATAGAAGAGGTCAGGGATGATATGGCTCTGATGGTTTCGGGAGAACATATAGAAGCAAGAATGCAGGAATATGCTGCAACGGCTATGGAATTGGTGACAAAGGATCAGATATATTCTGCAATGGTGATTTATGGACTGCTTACTTATGAAGACGGGGAGGTATTTATACCAAATAAAGAATTGATGGTAAAATTTGAAGAATTGCTGTTGAACAAAGAAGCTTTTGGATATGTATATCGTTTGGCAAAGGAATCTGCCAAGATGCTGAAGGCAACGTTAGCGGGTGATACCGAGACAATGGCGAAAATCCTGCAATATGTTCATAATACCGAAACTCCGATTTTGACGTATAATAATGAGGTTGAATTGTCGGCAGTGGTCAATCTGGTTTATCTTGCGGCGCGTGACAGATATAGAGTAGAGCGGGAAGACAAAGCAGGAAAAGGGTTTGTTGATTTTATCTTTTATCCATACAGAACTAATGGGATAGGAATTATTCTGGAACTCAAGGTGGATCACACACCGGAAGAGGCGATTCAACAGATTAAAGAAAAGGATTATATACTGAGGTTTCAAGGCAGGATAGGAGAAACGTCCAGATTTACAGGTCAGGTTCTTGCGGTGGGAATCGGATACGATAAGAAGACAAAAGAGCATTCTTGCAAGGTGGAAATACTTTAAACTTTCTTAAACTTTTCTGAGTGCTTTTTAAACTTTCTTGTATTAGACTGCTATTTGTAATGCAGTAAGTAAGTTGATGGGCTGTCAGAGTTGATCAAGGTCTGTTATTGTGATGCCGGCAGCCGGCGAGTGCAGGAAAGGAGAGAAGGAAGCCGTGAGAACAGGAAGAGAGAATACATTTGCCATAGAGACGGCGGCTCTTACGAAAATGTATAGGAATAAAGCAGCGGTGAAGAATGTGGATCTTAAGGTCCGGGAAGGAGAGATATATGGATTTATCGGCAGAAACGGCGCCGGGAAGTCCACGACATTGAAGATGCTGTGCGGGCTTGCAAGTCCCACAGGGGGAGAGATCCAATTGTTTGGAAAGCCGGTCAGCGACCCGGCGGTGAGGAGAAGGCTAGGGGTGCTGATCGAGGCGGCGGGACTGTATCCGCACATGACGGCAAGACAGAATATGGTGATGAAAGCAAGATGTATGGGGCTTACGGACGAAGGGAGTGTGGACGAAATACTGCGGCTTACAGGGCTTCGGGATACCGGCCGGAAGAAGGTAAAGCAGTTCTCCATGGGGATGAAGCAGCGTCTTGGTGTGGCGCTCGCCCTGCTGGGAAATCCGGACATGTTAATTCTGGACGAACCCTTGAATGGCCTGGACCCCGAAGGAATACGGGAGCTGCGGCAGTTGGTGTTGAAGCTTCATGAAGAGGGAAAGACGGTTCTGATAAGCTCTCATATCCTGGGGGAATTGAGTAAGATATCTACCAATTACGGGATTATCAAGGACGGGGAATTGATCGAACAGATTACCCGGGATGAGCTGGAAGAAAGATGCCAGGATTATTTCCAGATCCAGGTGCAGGATGTGCGGCGCGCGTTTGCTTTAGTCCAGGAGGCATTTCCGGAGGTACAGGCGGAGGTATCGGACAGCGGCTCCATTCGGTTATATGGGGTGAAGGACGGAGCAGAGTTGAACCAGATGCTGATGGAGAATCAAATTGCAGTGTATGCGTCAGGGTTCCATCGTATGGATCTGGAAGAATATTTCCTGGACCGCATGGAAGGGGGGCGTCAATATGTTTAATCTGTTACGTATGGATCTGTATCGTGTGAGAAGAAGTAAGTCGGTATATATATGTTTTGGAATCTTGCTGGCTGCGACGGTGTCCTTCTTCGGGCTCCTTTGGCTCATGGCAATGCCTAAGGGGCAGGAGCTGGCGATACGTATCGGGATGCTTACGGCGGAGGAAGCGGCGGAATCGGCCAGCATCTTAAAAGGCGTGGATTCTCTGGTAATGTTTCGGCAGACCTGCCTGGATGGCGGAATGTACAGTGCGACATTTGGTGTCTGGGTGATGCTGTTTGTATGTGCAGATTTCCAGAGTGGTTTTATAAAGAATATCATGGCGCTTTACCAGAATCGATGGTACTATGTGGGGAGCAAGATTATGACGGCAGGAATCGTTAATTTTTGTTATCTGATACTGCATCTGCTGTTTACATTGCTGGTAAACAGGTTATTTGGAAATATGGTGCCGTATGCGGACTTGGGGGATTATGTGTTCTATATGTCCTGGGCATGGTTTGTGACGACTGCGTTTGCGGTGCTGGTGATTCTGCTCTGTGTACTGACAAGGAGTACGGCGGCAGGCGCCATAGGGGTAGTACTTTTAGGCAGCGGCGCGGTTGTGATGCCGTTGTATAGGATATTGGATATGTTTCATATTGGGAGCTGGCTGAAACATTCGATATACCTGACCCTTGCCATGGGGCCGGGGGAATATACTGCCTGGAAGGATCTGCATGTATATGCGGTGGGAGCGGGATTCCTGATTCTTTACACTGTGGTTACAGGAATAGTCTTGAGAAGACAGGACATATAGGAGGACAGCCTGCAGAAAAAGTAGATGGCCGGTAAGTAATCAGGGGAGGTCAGGGGATGGCGGCGGTATTTATAATTATGGGAAGTATATGCATATTGCTATTGCTGCAGCATATCCGTACTATTCTGGCGATACGTTCCCTGTGTGCGCAGCTTAAGGAGATTGAACGGGGAAGCCATATGGAGCTGTGTGTGCAGAGCCGCCAGAGGGACATACTGGCTCTTGGCAGGCAATTGAATGATCTTGAGCATCAATGGTTTCAGAGACAGATGCAGTATAAGAAAGCGGAGAAGAACCTGAAACAGAATATCACGAGCCTGGCGCACGATATCCGGACGCCGCTTACCGGCGCCGCGGGTTATGTGCAGCTTGCACGGGAATGTACGGACCCTGAGAGGCGGGAACATTACCTGCAGACGGCGGACGGACGTCTGAAAGAACTGGGGGATATGTTAGAAGAATTATTTCTGTACACCAGGCTTACCGGCGGGGAATTCGAACTGAATTTGTCCGAGGTACAGGTGTTTCCCCTTTTGAGCGGCTGCCTGGTGGGCTTCTACCGTCAATTCGAGGAGAAAGGTATCGCTCCGAAAGTGGAGTTTGAATCAGAGAGCCTGAGGATTTGGGCGGATGAAGAATGTCTCAGGCGGATCTTCCATAATCTGATTCAGAATGCGTTGCTGCATGGCAGAGGCGGGATCGTAATCCGGCAGACAGACCGGCGCCTGATTTTTGAAAATCTGGTATCGGAAACCAGTAAGCCTGATCCGGAACAGATATTTGACAGATTCTATAAGGCAGATTCAGCCCGGCGGAAAGGTTCCTCCGGGCTTGGAATGTTTATTGTAAAAGAACTGGCTGTGAAGATGGGGGGAAGTGTGAAGGCAGAGCTTGAAGGAGAAAAGCTGCGGATTATATTCGAGACAGGGAGTCTTTGACAGAAGAAGGGTATTTTACTGTGTCGGATATGAAAATGCGGGTATAAAACGTAAAGTTATCTTTTAAAATGTGTTTTTTTGTAGTATAATAAATCAAATAGTTTCTAGCGGCTGCGGATAGATGTCATAGACATCGGAACCGGCGATATACGGCGGTTCCGAATTCCGTAGTATTTTCTTGCGGTTTCTTACAAAATCATGGTAAGGCAAAAAGGAGGATAGAATCAATATGATAATCCAAACCAATATACCTGCCTTGTATGCATTGCGTGAGAAGAGGAATACTGACAACGCAATTGCAAAGAATCTGCAAAAGCTCTCCTCAGGTTTCCGGATACAGCAGGCTGCGGATGATGCGGCAGGACTTGCCGTATCGGAAAAAATGCGCGCTCAGATTACCGAGTTGGAACGATGTGAACTCAACGTTTCCGAAGGAATCGATATTGCGCAGACCGCGGATGGTGCATTGGATGAGGTAGGCGTAATGCTGCGCCGTGCAAGAGAGCTCTGCCTGCAGGCAAGCAACGGCACCTACAGCGACCGGGAGCGCCGCTATATGAGCGAGGAGATCAACCAGATTTTTGGCGAGGTTGAACGCATCACGTCAACCAGCAGGTTCAATACCATTCCGCTCTTCCAAAGCATCCCTAATGATTCCGGCGAGTCTGTTTATCTCTACCTGGAAGATTTCAACAAAACTGCGGATCAGCAGTTGTGGGGCGAGATGGATTTTGTGAAGAATGAAGATTTTGCCCCGCCTGTCGAGGCGAAGCCCGCCACCGTTACATTCCAGTTGGAGGACAGCATAGGAATGAAATATCCGATTTTGCTGGACAAGAAATCAATTAAGATTGGCGGCGTTACTTATACTTTTCGGACAGACGCCAGCCAAAACAGTTACGGTACTCCGCGTATCATTTCACTCAAAGGTATCCAGACAGTTAAGGAGGCGATGGAGCAGCTTACCAAATTTTCCGATATTGACAAGGTAGACGTAGATGAAAAAACGAAAACGGTTACATTGACGGGGAGTTTGGACGATTACTATTATTATGTTCAAGCCAATGGAACTACTAGTCAATACCGGGCGCCGGACGGAAATGGGGATCGGAAAAATAGCTGGTTAGTAGAAAACCCGGTGGGAAAGGAAACGCTTAATGAAGTGGACGGCAGTGGAATTGCAAACAACCAGCCGGTGTATGGAAAGAATTTGTCACTTTCCTACAATATGTCCAATGTGAAAGATCCGATTGACGTTGCAAATTTAAGAAGAAATTCACTGAATATCCATATATCGGGAGCGAATCCAGAGGATGCCAGGATTTCTTACGCCGATATTTTCACGCAGACCTCGGGTACGATTACTAAAGAAAATTTCATTAATACCGTGATAAATAAGCTTAAAAGCACGCCTCCTCTTGATGGTGCGAACCCGTGGTTTGAATGGCAGAATGCGGTGATGCACGACGTTATCAG
>CANODD010000045.1 GCA_947564705.1 uncultured Dorea sp.
GGATATTTATTCTGTGTATTCTTCGTCTTCTTTATTATTACAAAGGATCGTTGAATCTCAGTACCGGGAAGTTTAAACTTTTCTACTTGATCAACTTTTCCACCTAGAATCTTTATCGCTCTCTCGCTCTCAGATATCTCATTCTCAATATCACCTGATTTATAAGATACGAAACTCCCACCTACTTTGACATATGGCAGACAATACTCCGATAACGATGCCAGGTTCGCTACCGCTCTTGACACACACACTTCAAACTTTTCTCTATAATCCGACTCTCTGGCGTAATCTTCCGCTCTTCCGTGAATTGCCCGAATTCCTTTTAGTTTTAATTCTTCTATAACATGGTCAAGAAATTTTATCCTTTTATTCAGAGAATCTAACAATACAATATTAAGATCAGGAAAAGCAATCTTAAGAGGAATGCCCGGGAACCCCGCTCCTGTACCCACATCTATGACATATTCTATCTGATTCATATCCATAATCGTTACAATAGAAAGACTATCCAAAAAATGTTTTTCCACTACTTCCTGATACTCTGTAATCCCTGTAAGATTCATAACTTTATTCCATTCCAAAAGTATCTCATAGAATTTTTTAAACTGTTTTGACTGCTTATCGTTCAATGCTACATTCCATACCGATAATCTATCCTCTAATATATACCCCATCCTACTCTCCAATCCTTTTTCAGAATATTATTGCATCAAAAGTACAGTCCGGCAAACTGATTTTTTTCACATTGTCAGATAAACCAACAACACGGATATATCCGCAGGCGATACTCCCGATATCCTGGATGCCTGCCCGATAGACACCGGTCTATATTCCTTCAGCTTTTGTACTGCTTCGATCCGTAGACTTTTCACTTTATCATAATCGATATCTTCCGGAATCTTCTTGCTTTCCAGCTTTTTGAACTGTTCCACCTGTTTTCTCTGCCTGTTGATATAACCTTCATACTTAATCGAAATCTCCACCTGATCCATTACCTCTTCTCTCAGATCATCCGGAAACTCAGGCCTGTCCACGTCAATCTCATCCAAAGAACGATAAGAAAGTTCAGGTCTTCTGATCAATTCTGCCAACGAAGCTCCCGATGTCAAAGGTGTACTCTTATAAGATTCCAGCAATTTCTTTACTTTTTCTGTGGTTCCTACATTTGTACTCTTAAGTCTCTCCACTTCATTTTGAATTAGTTCTTCCTTCTTAATCAACCTCTGATATCTTTCCTCTGATACAAGTCCGATTTCGTATCCGATCTTTGACAACCTCTGATCCGCATTATCCTGCCTAAGCAGCAATCTATACTCCGCCCTTGAAGTCATCATACGATATGGTTCATGACTTTCTTTCGTAACCAGGTCGTCGATCAACACACCGATATAAGCTTCCGAACGGTCCAGTATGACAGCTTCCCTTCCCTGCAATTTTCTTGCCGCATTAATTCCTGCTATCAATCCCTGGGCTGCCGCTTCTTCATATCCGGAACTTCCGTTAAACTGACCTCCGCTAAAAAGACCTTCTATATTCCGGAACTCAAGAGACGGTTTCAATTGTCTGGCATCGATACAGTCATATTCGATTGCATACGCGTTTCTCACAATCTTTACATGCTCAAGCCCCGGCACAGTCCTATACATTGCATATTGAACGTCCTCCGGAAGAGAACTGGACATCCCGCCTATATACATCTCGTTCGTCTCCAGTCCCTCCGGTTCGATAAAAACTTGATGCCTGTCTTTATCTGCAAATTTTACCACCTTATCTTCAATCGAGGGGCAGTACCTCGGACCGGTTCCTTCTATCATTCCCGAAAACAAGGGCGAACGATCTATATTCCTTCTTATAATATCATGAGTCGCAGGATTCGTATACGTCAGCCAGCAAGATACCTGATCAATCTGTACATCATCCGGATTTGTCGTAAACGAAAACGGAATTACTCTCTCATCTCCAAACTGCTCTTCCATCTTATCAAAATCCACCGAATTCTTATCTATTCTAGCCGGAGTACCTGTCTTAAAACGATACATCTTGATTCCAAGCTCCTTCAGGCAATCTGTCAGATGATTTGCCGCCTGCAGTCCATTCGGTCCTGTATTATTACTAACTTCCCCATAGATACACCGGGCCCTGAGATAAGTTCCTGTACACAATATTACCGCGCGGCAGGAAAAGATCGCTCCGGACAGAATCTGCACACCTGTCACTTTATTTTCTTCTGTCAGAATATTCACTACCTCAGCCTGCTTAATCTCCAGATTTTCCTGATTCTCCAACACCTGGCGCATCGTACGGCTGTAACGGGCCTTATCCGCCTGTGCCCTGAGAGAATGCACCGCCGGTCCCTTAGACTTATTAAGCATCTTCGATTGAATAAAAGTACGATCTATCACCTTTCCCATCTCACCGCCAAGCGCATCCAATTCCCTGACAAGATGTCCCTTAGAACTTCCCCCTATATTCGGATTACATGGCATCAACGCCACACTGTCCACACTCACGGTAAACATAATTGTACGGAATCCCAGTCTAGCGGCCGCAAGCGCCGCTTCACATCCGGCATGCCCTGCTCCAATGACAGCCACATCATACTCATCTTTACTTACCCATACAGAATTTGCTGAAAATCTCATTGACCAAATCCTCTCCCATCGTCTCGCCTGTTATATTTCCTAGTTTCTCATATGCATCCATCAGATCAATCGAATAAAAATCCTCCGGCATGCCCGCATCAATACTCTCCTTCACTCTTTCAAGAGCCTCTAAAGCCCCCGACAATTCATTCTTATGCCTTACATTCGTAATATAAATTTCATTATTAAATGAAAGATTTCCTGCAAAAAACATCTTTTTCAAATTATCTTCCAATTCATCTATTCCACGCAAACTTCTGGCAGAAACCTCTATTATCGGCAATATAAAAGCATTCTTTCCATTTTCATTATTATCGCTCTTATTTGAATTTGCAATATTTCCTTCATTTTTTGATAGATTTATATCTGACACTACATTCAGGCTTACATAAGCTTTCCTCACGATTTCCTTCGTAACTTTCATACTGAGATCTGATTTATTCAATAATATAATAGCTTTCTTCCCCTGTATCAGACGAAATATTTCTCTGTCATTTTCATCCAGATCCTTGGAGGAATCTATCACATACAGAATCAGATCCGCCTGCTGCGCCTGTTCCTTTGCCCTGTCAACACCGATTCTTTCTACGATATCCTTCGTCTCTCTGATTCCCGCCGTATCCATAATATTCAGAGATATTCCACTCAGGTTAAGATGTTCTTCCAGCACATCTCTGGTAGTACCCGCTATGTCCGTGACGATTGCACGGTCTTCCCCCAAAAGTATATTCATAAGAGAAGACTTCCCTGCATTCGGTCTTCCAAGAATAACCGTCCTTATTCCTTCCTTCATTAATCTTCCATTATTGAAAGATTCCAACAGGCGCCCGATACGCGCCGACATCTTCTCCACAACACCCCTTAACTCTTCCCCGTACCCATCTACACTGATATGCTCGGGATCGTCAAGAGCCGTCTCTATGAACGCAGTATGATAAATGATTTTATTTCTTATATCATTTATCTCATTCTTAATACTCCCCTTTAACTGACTGACTGAACTCTGAAGCGCGTACTGGTTCTGTGCGGCTATCAGATCTCCCACGGCTTCCGCCTGTGAAAGATCTAACCGGCCGTTCAAAAAAGCTCTTTTTGTAAATTCTCCCGGTTCCGCCGGCCTTGCGCCGTTTTCTATCAATATCTCAAGAATCCTTTTTACTACATAGACTCCTCCATGGCAGTTGATCTCCACCGTGTCTTCCCCTGTGTAACTGTGGGGACCGCGCATCAACATAACCAGAACCTCATCCACTGTCACTTCCTGATCCATGATATAACCGTAATGAATCGTATGAGACCTCTGTTCACTTAGCTTTTTATCTCCTTTAGATCTGTATATACGATCCGCAATGAAAAATGCTTCCGGTCCGCTCATTCTTACAATCCCAATTCCCGCACTGCTCACTGCCGTCGAAATTGCCGCAATTGTCGCGCCATCCCTCATAGATATCCTCTCTCCTTTTACTCTACCACTTTAGTCTTCTATATCAACGTACTCACAACGCCATCAAAATATTGAAAAAAGAGCTGCTGCATTAATTTGCAGCAGCCCCTTTTTCATTAACGATTACGTACAAGTGTCACAACCACTCTTCTATAGGGCTCTTCGCCTTCACTATGTGTAGATACTGCCGGGTCAGCCTGCAGCGCCGAATGGATGATCCGTCTTTCATACGGATTCATCGGCTCCAGCGACACGGTTCTTCGGTTCCTTTTCACCTTGCTTGCAATGTTCTTCGCAAGATTCTCAAGGGTCTCTTTCCTTCTTCTTCTGTAATCCTCCGTATCTAATTTCACACGCACATAGCCGTCCTGCATCTTATTGGCGACTCTGTTTGTCAGATACTGGAGAGAATCCAAAGTCTGTCCGCGCTTTCCGATCAGAATTCCCATGTTGCTTCCTTCCATACTAATAGAAAGAGCTCCCTCTTCGTCTATCGTAGATGTGATATTCACATCTTTCATATCCATAGCCTTCAACACATCTTCAATAAATTTCTCACATGCCTTTATCGTCTGATCCTCAACATTAGCAAGCTCTACTTCCTTCTTTTCCGCTGCATTTTTCTCTGAAGGAGACACTGTCGGCTGTACCTTTTCCATATCTTTCTTTTCCTTCGGAGCATTATTCTTTTTCTTCGTCTCCTTCTTCGGAGAATCTTTTCTGGAAATCTCTTTTTTCGACGATTCCTTTTTGGAAATTTCTTTTTTCGAGGATTCTTTCTTTGGAGATTCTTTCTTTTCTTTTGCAGAAGAATCTCTTTTGATGGGTTCCTTCACTACCGATACGTCTACCTTCGGAATCTTAATCTCAAATTCCTCTTCCTTTACCTCTTCCTTCTTCCGCGCCTTAATCACAGCCTGCTTCATTCCGATTCCTAAGAATCCGGCGCTTCCTTTTTCGATCACCTGATAATCTAACTGATCACTTGTTACTCCTAACTGGACCAACGCCTCTGTAATCGCATCATCCAATGTCTTTGCTGATACAGTGATATATTCCATGAATAACGCCCCCTAATTATTTTCATTGAATTTCTTTACCATATTTGCTTTAGAAGCCAGACTTCCCGGCTTAGCATTCTCAGCACTTTTTCTTGCCTGTTCGATCTTCTTTTCCTTTTCTTTTTCACTCATTCCCGACGTACTGCCCTTTGCAGTATCCCTGATACTCCTCGTATTTGCCTGAGCCATCGCGTTGATCCTCTCGGCTTTCTCACCGCGCTTCTGTCTCTTCTTCTCGGCCTTCTCTTTGTTTCTCTCGATCAGATCTTCTATCGATATCTCCCTCAGACTCTTGTTAATGATCACCTGCTGAATGATCCTTACAACCGCGCTGATTACCCAGTAAAGACCGATACCTGTCGGCAGAGAGAATACCATAAATACAGAGAACAGAGGCATCGTCACATTCATCGTATTCATCGTACTCGCCATCGGATTGTCCTTATCCATCTGCTGTCCCGAGATAGCCTGCGATATCTTAACGCTCAGATATTGTGTAAGTCCGGATAACACAGGAAGCAAAACAGCCGTTATGATTACGAGAGCCGGCGCCATTCCGTAATCTCCGCTGTTCTTTATCATAGCAATCGGCGCTATGGTAAGATCCGGAATCGTTAGAAAACGATTCACACTCGCCGGTGCATCCTTAATCGCCGGAACATAACTCTGGATATCATAGATAACAGGATATAAAGCCAGAAGAAGCGGCATCTGGACCAACATAGGAAGACATCCGCCCATCATTGATGTTCCATATTTGTCATAGACCTGCTGTATCTCTTCCTGCTGCTTCATCATAGAAGCCTGGTCCTTCTTATTCCGATACTTTTTCTGAATCGCCTGTACTTCCGGATTTATCACGGACATCATCTTTGTCGATCTCTGTTGATTGATCGTCATAGGCAGCATCAACGTATATACAAAAATAGTATATAAAATAATCGACAAACCTACCAGTCCGTTATCCCCCGGTAATATACCGTCTAATATCGTATAGATAAAGTTCATAACTTTACCTAACAACCAGCAGATCTGACCTATAATCGGCCAGTTAGCTGCCGTTAACAAACTAAATGCCATATTCATCTCCTCCGTTATCCTCTTTGATCGTTCTAAAGCGTATTTGACAAACCTTCAAACACACTCTACGGGACGGGGTCGTATCCTCCCTTGGCAAATGGATTACAGCGCAGTATCCTCCACGCCGCCAAAGCTCCACCCTTCAAAGCGCCATATTTTTCAATCGCTTCCACTGCATACTGTGAGCATGTCGGATAATAGATACATGACGAAAATCCCTTAAGAGCGGACAAATGTTTCTGATAGAATCTGATACATACTAAAAGTATCCTTTTCATACCACATTACCCCTAATCTATAATTTCATGAAGACTACCCAAATGGAGCATTGCGCTTTCAATCTCGTAATAATTCTTACCTTTCGCGCCTGTTCTTGCTATTACTACTATATCTAATCCACATCGGTATCTGTCTTCTTGCAATCGATAGCTTTCTCTGATCAATCTTGTTAATCTGTGCCTGACTATACTGTTACCTACTTTCTTACTCACAGATATTCCCAATCGGTTCTTTCCGGCCTGGTTCTCCAATACATACATTACCAGGTACTTATTCGCATAAGATGTGCCGTTCTTGTATACATTCCGGAAATCCTTATTCTTCTTCAATGATTCGGAATACTGCATTCCCTAACTCTCCTAAACCCACTGTTTTTCACCGTTCACACCGCATACCGTTCAAAATAGCCGCATACGTTTTACTATAGAAGAAAAGGCCACATATATGCGGCCTACGCTGATAACACTTTTCTTCCTTTTGCTCTTCTTCTCGCAAGCACTTTTCTTCCGCCTGCCGTCTTCATTCTTGCTCTGAATCCATGTACCTTAGATCTTTGCCTCTTTTTTGGCTGGAACGTCATTTTCATCGATATCCACCTCCTTATATTTTATAAGGGATACTCCCTACTTTTATACCTAAGACATCATTTCTGATTATATAGAAAAAAAACTCTTGAGTCAAGCTATTCCTTCATTTTTCTTAGATAAATACAATCCAAATTGAAAAATTGAGATATTATCCACAAATTGTGGATAATATCTCAATTTTATGTGGAAAAACTGTGGAAATAATTTTATTTTTTTATCCTGACCCTTTAGATATACAGTTTTTTCCTGTGAATTACATTTTCCACAATGATTTAAACATTGCTTAATTTGCTATTTTGATGTAAAATAGTTAGGATAGCAAGATTAGAGTCATTACTTACTTTTGGTAGATTAGGAGTTTATAACGATGAATACTGTGATAGAAAAATGGCCGGAAATTATTGAACAGCTCAGAGTAGAACATGAATTATCCAACGTATCCTTTAATACCTGGATCCAGCCGTTAAAAGTATACAATGTAATCGACAATACTGTATTTATTCTGGTGAATATCAACGCAAGCGTCGAATATATAGAGAAAAAGTACCTTCTTCCTCTGAAGGTCTGTATCTCTGAAGTTACGGGGAACGACTACGAAGTAGTCTTTCTTTCCGAGGACGACTCCAGAATCCATGAAATCAAAAGTGCTCCGTCAGATTCTAATACCAAAAAGAGGACGAAGACCGCAAGTGAGAAAGCAGGACTGAATCCCAAGTATACATTTGATACCTTCGTAGTAGGAAGCAATAACAACTTTGCCCATGCAGCGTCCCTCGCCGTGGCGGAATCGCCCGGAGAAGTTTATAACCCCCTCTTTTTATATGGCGACGTAGGGCTGGGAAAGACACACTTGATGCATTCGATCGCGCATTTTACACTCAATAAGAATACCAAGAAAAAAGTATTATATGTAACAAGCGAGACCTTCACCAACGAGCTGATCGAGGCCCTGAAAAAAGGCAAGACCGCGGATAATGAATCCGCTATGGCGCATTTCCGCGACAAATACCGCAATAACGACGTACTCTTGATCGACGATATCCAATTTATCATCGGCAAAGAGAGTACGCAGGAAGAATTTTTCCATACATTTAATCACCTGCATACATCCGGAAAACAGATTATCATCTCCAGTGATAAACCTCCCAAGGATATTGAGACTCTGGAGGCGAGGTTGCGTACCCGTTTCGAATGGGGCTTGATCGCGGACATCTCCGCGCCGGATTATGAGACTCGTATGGCGATTCTCAGAAAGAAGATCGAACTTGACCATCTTGACAAATACAATATACCGGAAGACGTATTAAAATACATTGCCGATAATATTAAATCCAACATCAGGGAATTAGAAGGTTCTCTCAACAAACTAATCGCTCTGTATAAACTAAACAAGACAAATTCCGCCGACCTTACAATTGACATTGGTCTTGCTGCAGAAGCGCTCAAAGATATTATCTCTTCTTATAATAATAGAGAAGTGACGCCGGAACTAATCCTTGATATTGTGGCCGACCACTTCAATATTACGATTGCCGATCTGAAGAGTAATAAAAGAAGCGCGAATATTTCTGTTCCCAGGCAGATTGCAATGTACCTGATCCGTTACCTGACAGAGACACCGTTACAGGCGATCGGTCTTATTCTTGGCGGAAAAGACCACTCTACAGTCAAGTACGGTGTAGAAAAGATTGAAAAATCGATCGTTAAAGATGAGACACTGAACAACACGATTAATATTATAAAGAAAAAGATTAATCCGGCATAATAGGGATAAAATTGTGGACAACTTATGGAAAACCCGTGGACAAGATGTGGAAAATGATTTTCCAGTTAACAAAAAAGTTTTCTTAGAAAAATTTTCACCAATGCATCC
This sequence comes from uncultured Dorea sp., assembly GCA_947564705.1. Classification (GTDB taxonomy): domain Bacteria; phylum Bacillota; class Clostridia; order Lachnospirales; family Lachnospiraceae; genus Sporofaciens. The sequence continues at coordinate 8,967 of CANODD010000045.1, forward strand.
ACACTGTTTTATAACGCAATTCACATAGTTTTTAATCACGAAACCATTGATAAATCCTAGTGTAGAAGGTGTTTTCCCCTTTTCCACATCCCCTAATAAGGATAAGAAGAAAGTATTTTATATATTAATATATCCAACCCCGGCAGAAAGGAGTTTTACACATATGAAAATCATCTGTAATAAAAACAATCTTACTAAGGGAGTCAGTATGGTGGCGAAAGCCGTTCCGTCAAAGACGACGATGCCGATTCTGGAATGTATTTTGATAGATGCTACAAACGATGTCATACGGTTGACGGCAAACGATATGGAATTAGGTATCAGGACGGATGTTCAGGGAGAAATTATTGATAGAGGTATGATTGCGATCGACGCCAAGATATTTTCTGAGATTGTTCGTAAGCTGCCCAACAACGAAGTAACGATCGAGACGAATGAAAATCTCCAGGTGACAATTACCTGTGAGAAAGCAAAATTTGATCTGTCAGGAAAGCCAGGAGAAGAGTTTTCTTATCTTCCGGTCATAGAAGAAGAAGATTCTATCGAAATATCTCAGTTTACTTTGAAAGAGATTATCAGACAAACTATATTCTCTATTTCAGACACAGAGATGAATAAATTAATGACCGGGGAATTATTCGAAATTAAGAATAATGTATTGAGAGTCATATCCCTCGACGGTCACCGTATCTCGATCAGAAAGGTTGCTTTGAAGGATGAGGTCAGCGACAAGAAGCTGATCGTTCCGGGAAAGACATTGATAGAAATCAGCAAGATTCTGTCAGGAGAAGTGGAAAGTATGGTCCATATCTCCTATACCAATAATCATATTGTCTTCGAATTTGGCAATACAGTTGTGGTGTCGCGTCTGATTGAGGGAGAATATTTTAAAGTCGATCAGATGCTGTCTAATGATTATGAGACGAAGCTGAGAATTAATAAGAGAGAGTTTCTGGATTGTATAGACAGGGCGACGCTTTTCGTAAAAGAAGGGGATAAGAAACCGATCATCATCAATATCGGCGATGAAGTGATGGAATTGAGAATCAAGTCCCAGATCGGTTCCATGAATGAAGAGATCTTTATCAACAAAGAAGGAAAGGATCTCCTGATTGGTTTCAATCCGAAGTTTTTGATTGACGCGCTTCGGGTAATCGATCAGGATGAAGTGACTTTGTACCTGATGAATGCAAAAGCTCCATGCTTTATCAAGGACGATGAAGAAAGCTATATCTATCTGATTCTCCCGGTTAATTTTAACTCGGCTTTATAAACATAGAGAGAGGTATGAGAAGTGGGTGTTATAAAATTAAGAGATGAATTTATCAAATTGGGGCAGGCGTTAAAGGCTGCCGGTCTTGTGGAGTCCGGAGCGGAGGCGAAAGAAGTGATTACAGACGGACTGGTTCGGGTGAACGGGGAGACTGACACCAGAAGAGGACGGAAATTATATGCAGGAGATATCATCACTTTTGATGGAGAAGAAGTGAAAATTGAAGATTAAATCTTTAAGACTGAAGGATTACAGGAATTATAATCTTTTAAAACTTGATTTTGACGCTGCCGCCAATATATTTTATGGGGATAATGCCCAGGGGAAGACGAATATCCTGGAAGCAGTCTATCTTTCAGGAATTACCAAGTCACATCGCGGGGCAAAAGACAGGGATCTGATTCGGTTTGGGAAAGAAGAAGCTCATATCGAGACTGTTGTGGAAAAAAAGGGGATAGAATATCAGCTTGATATGCATCTGAAAAAGAACAGTCCCAAGGGTATCGCGGTGAATAAGCTCCCCATCCGAAAAGCAAGCGAATTATTCGGGATTGTTAATCTTGTGTTTTTTTCTCCCGAGGATCTGAATATCATAAAAAACGGTCCCTCTGAGAGAAGAAGGTTCGTAGATATGGAGTTGTCTCAATTGGACAGGGTATATCTGAGCGACCTTTATAATTATAACAGGGTTGTGAACCAGAGAAACCATCTGCTCAAAGGGGGAAAAGACAGCGGAAATATTGTGGATACGCTGGATATATGGGACTTGCAATTGATCCAATATGGGAATAAAATAATAGAAAGAAGAAAAGAATTTATTAAACAAGTAAATGAAATTATTTCTTCTGTACATAAAAAACTGACCGGATCGAAGGAAGATATTCAATTAATCTATGAACCCAGCAACGGGAATCTCACATTAGAGCAGACGCTGATCAAGAACAGAGAGAGGGATATGCGGATAAAAAGTACGTCGGTCGGGCCGCACAGGGACGATATCTGTTTTATGTCGGGAGATCTGGATATCAGGCGTTTTGGATCACAAGGGCAGCAAAGGACTGCGGCGCTTTCTTTAAAATTATCTGAAATTGAATTGGTAAAACAGGCAATAAAAGATACGCCTGTTTTATTACTTGATGATGTATTGTCTGAACTTGATAAACATAGGCAAAACTATCTATTAGACAGTATTAATGATATACAGACACTTATTACCTGCACAGGGGTAGAAGATTTTGTAAATCATCGTTTCTCTATAAACAAAGTATTCCATGTCCGTGACGGACAGGTAACGGATGAAAACTAGGAGGATAAGAATGAGTACAGAGAAAGTACAGCATGAGTATGGCGCAGATGAGATTCAGATATTAGAAGGACTTGAGGCGGTAAGAAAGCGTCCCGGCATGTATATCGGAAGTACTTCATCGAGAGGGCTTCATCATCTGGTATATGAGATTGTGGATAATTCGGTGGATGAAGCGCTGGCAGGATTCTGCGATACCATATTCGTTACGGTCAATAAAGATAATTCTGTAATGGTTCAGGACAACGGAAGGGGGATTCCGGTCGGGATCAACCATAAAGCAGGGCTTCCGGCGGTGGAGGTGGTGTTTACGGTTCTTCATGCCGGCGGTAAGTTCGGCGGAGGGGGATATAAGGTCTCCGGAGGACTTCACGGCGTGGGAGCTTCCGTTGTAAACGCGCTTTCTAATTGGCTTGAAGTGGAGATATTCCATGAGGGAAAGGTGTATAAGCAGCGGTATGAACGTGGAAAAGTAATGGAAAAACTGAGCGTTATCGGGGAATGTGAGCCGGGGCAGACCGGGACGAAGGTGGTATTTATGCCGGACGATACCATTTTTGAAGAGACGGTATTTGATTATAATGTGCTGAAACAGCGTTTCCGTGAGATGGCATTCCTCACCAGAGGGCTTAAGATCGTTCTGAGGGATGAGAGGCCTGAGGACGGCCCGGCAGAAAGGACTTTCCACTATGAGGGAGGTATCAAAGAATTCGTTACCTATCTGAACCGCAGCAAGACGGCATTGTATGAAGATATCATCTACTGCGAGGGGATCGTCAACAACGTGTCTGTGGAAGTGGCGATGCAGCATAATGATTCCTACAGTGATAATACCTATGGATTCGTAAATAATATCACCACTCCGGAGGGCGGGACGCATGTGGTCGGATTCCGTAATGCCCTGACGAAGACTTTTAACGATTATGCAAGAAAGAATAAGCTTCTGAAAGAGAATGAGCAGAACCTGTCAGGGGAGGATATCCGGGAAGGGTTGACGGCGATTATCAGCGTTAAGATCGAGGATCCCCAGTTTGAAGGCCAGACGAAGCAGAAGCTTGGAAACAGCGAGGCGAGAGGGGCTGTAGACAGTGTCGTGAGCAGGCAGCTTGAGATCTATCTGGAGCAGAATCCGGCCGTCGCAAAGCTGACGATTGAGAAGTCCGTGATGGCGCAGCGCGCAAGGGAAGCCGCAAGGAAGGCAAGGGAACTGACCAGACGGAAATCTGCTCTGGACGGTATGTCCCTTCCGGGGAAACTTGCGGACTGTTCGGATAAAGACCCGAGTAAATGCGAGATTTACATCGTGGAGGGAGATTCGGCGGGAGGTTCTGCGAAGACGGCGAGGGACCGTTCAACCCAGGCGATTCTGCCTCTTCGCGGCAAGATTTTGAATGTGGAGAAAGCAAGGCTTGACAGGATATACGGAAACGCGGAGATCAAAGCCATGATCACGGCATTCGGTACAGGAATCCATGAAGATTTTGATATTTCAAAGCTTCGGTATCATAAGATTATTATTATGACGGATGCCGATGTGGACGGCGCTCATATCAGTACTCTTTTACTAACGTTTCTCTATCGCTTTATGCCTGACCTGATCAAAGAAGGATATGTGTACCTGGCGCAGCCGCCGCTTTATAAGCTTGAGAAGAACAAGAAGGTGTGGTATGCGTACAGCGATGAAGAACTGGATGATATCCTGAAAGAGGTCGGCCGGGACGGCAATAACAAGATTCAGCGCTATAAAGGTCTTGGGGAGATGGACGCGGAGCAGCTCTGGGAGACGACGATGGACCCGGAACACAGGATTCTTCTGAAGGTGAAGATGGACGAAGAGACGACGTCCGAGCTCGACCTTACTTTTACTACTTTGATGGGGGATAAGGTAGAGCCCAGGCGTGAATTCATAGAAGAGAATGCGAAGTATGTGAAGAATCTTGATATATAGTATCAGACAAGGATAATGCTTCTGCGGAAAGGAGAAGAGGGGGACAACCAGATGCAGGGAATCTGGTTCCTGTAAAATTATGGAAGATAATATATTTGATAAAGTCCATGAAGTAGACTTGAAGAAGACGATGGAGAATTCCTATATAGATTATGCTATGAGCGTGATTGCTTCCCGTGCCTTGCCGGATGTGAGGGACGGATTGAAGCCGGTGCAGAGAAGGATTCTTTATTCCATGATAGAGCTGAACAACGGTCCGGATAAGCCGCACAGGAAGTGCGCCCGTATCGTCGGCGATACCATGGGTAAATATCATCCCCATGGAGACAGTTCTATCTACGGAGCCCTGGTTAATATGGCGCAGGAGTGGTCTACCAGATATCCGCTGGTAGACGGTCATGGAAACTTTGGTTCGGTAGACGGGGACGGCGCAGCCGCCATGCGTTATACAGAGGCCAGGCTGAGTAAGATTTCCATGGAGCTTACGGCTGACATCAATAAGAATACGGTTGATTTTGTTCCGAACTTTGACGAGACGGAGAAAGAGCCGACCGTATTGCCCTCAAGATTTCCGAATCTTCTGGTGAACGGTACGACGGGTATCGCGTGGAACAGATTAGAAAAAATGTATTGGCGCAGATTGATATCACGAGGGAACATGA
>CANODD010000046.1 GCA_947564705.1 uncultured Dorea sp.
TTACTCTTAAGTTCAATGTTGCTGTTTTCTCCATGATAACACCTCCTGTTTCTTATATTGTAACGCAATCACATATGAAATCGTTCCAAACAATTTATTAATTATTGTTCCTTCAAAAAACTTAAAAACTACACATATGACGTATCCAAAAGTAAGTATCGGAAACATCGACCGAACAAACTGCAATGCAACCGCTTCTAAAACAATTGTTTTCAAAAATACAAGTATAGATAATCCCATACACAAAGCAATATTTACTATTTTTCTGCCATTTTTCTCTAAAAAAAGAGAAACTATATTAAACCACAGTAAGCCTTCAATGATACTAATTAAAATATTAATAATATTTTCAATCTTCCATCCTTCAATACTTTTCTATGTAAGTTCTTATTGTTGCAATCAACTCATTACCTTGAAAAAATCACTTATTTTTTATGAAACACAATCGCTCTGTCATAAACAATCTCATAATAGGATGCCCCAACACCGGTTTCATCCACATAGGCACGAAAAGCCATCAATAACGGATTCCCATTATCTACACCATAGTACTTTCCTTTTTCATTTCCAGTAGAATACTCAATAATTTTCGTATTCTCATCTAATTCTGTACGCGCCATTTTGTAGACATAATAGCTGTCAGCATCCGCACAGCCTTCCTCCAGATAGTCATCTGCAGTCCCTGTAAACATAGAATCATATACGCTGCACACACCGTTCAGCATTGGGCGGGCATAGAGTACTGCATTAGAATAGCTCGCCTTTCCCGTAGCAGTATGATTGACACCATAAACAACGATAAAATCCTCATCCGACTTGAGAGTGAAGTCCTGTGTCATCAGATAAGCAGTGTCACGATTATCACCCTGCGCGTTCGTATCCTTTGTATAAGCCGTCAGTCCCTCTGGTACGGCAATATCGCTTGTAAACTCTTCATAATCATACACATCTGCATATTGCGCAATAAGAGAATTGCGGATTTCATCCAGATGCTTTTCCACATCACAAAGGACAGCCGCCTCATGCTCGCCGGTTCCTCTTGGAATCAATTTTTCATTCCCATAAGGCGCAGATGCAATCTCCGTCTTCGGCGTAACGCGGTAAACAGTAGAATTTTCACTCAGTCCGGTGATGTAATCCTCATAAGCCTTCTGATCTACCGGCTGGGAAATTCTTCCGAGAAAAGTAAACGTATCTTTTCCCTGCTCAAGACCCATCCGATACGTCTGTTCCGGAATTGTCATAATATTGATGACGTCTTCCGAGAAACCGGCTTCCTCCAACTGCTCAATTACGGAATCCGTCACATTCTGATTCGCGCTTACTACAATAACGGCATTCGTTCCATAGACACTGTCATCTGTGGATTTGACATTTTCCGAATTTACAGAAGAACCAATGGAGCCGAATACCGGGTGATAATATCCGCTTACCTCATTCCCTACTCTAAAATATCCCTTTTCTTTCGAATAATCCTTATTCTCTTTCTCCGCGGTAAACATTATATAATTGATAAACGAATAATATTTACACTCAGGAGGCAGCTCCGTAAATAACACAAGCGCTTCATCGGCTCTTAACTTATATTGCCAGCCCGCCGGAGAAAAATAAGGATTTGCAGGAGCATTCTCCACCTCCGGATTATCGTACTTCGCGGCCTGTTCATCATCCCAGCCACGCTCAGGATTCCCTGCCGCATAGTCCTGGTCCGGCGCCGCCGGTAAATAGAATACCGTATAAACCGAGCCTGCATTGTTGCCAAAGCAGCTAATCAATTTGCCCTGAGAAGCAAGTTCAATGGTATCCAGTTCTCCAAAGCGTCCCTCCTGCACATAAAAATCTATCTGCTCCATGTTTTCCTTAAAATCTGATGCAGTTCCTAATGTCTCCGCCGTTTCAGTTGTCTCTGCTGTCTCTGTTGAATTCTTCTTCACAGCCTGTTCTCGCTCTGATCCACATCCGCCAAGCAGCGTCAAAAACAATACACCTAACAAAAATCTACTATACTTTTTCATTTTCTTCATTCACATTCCTTCTTCATATTCTGATTTATTATTCTTAGTATAGCATAAGGCAAATTATATCCGCAACCTGACAACCGCAAATTTTGGGCGAGGAAAACCCTCGCCCGGAACCACGACATATTAAGGCAATTTTAAGCAGTGGGGACTGTCGGTTAATACCGATTTTTAGACCTCTGCCGTAAAAGTTTAGAGAAATTATCGGTAATCCACCCATACGGCGCCGTTATCGGCGGAGCGCACGCAGTTCTCTACCCAGCGCACTCCCTGGACTCCTGCATGGATGTCCGGATACCAGAATGTTACTTCTTCGTCCTTATCGGCCGCATCCATTGCCCGGGCAAAACGGCCGTACAGATTACTCCAGGCCTCGAACAGCCCTTCGGGATGGCCTCCCCCGATCCGGTCTTCTTCCACTGAAGATTCATCCAGGTAACCCATTCCCCTCTCCAGGATGCGTACAGGTTCTCCCTGCACTTCAAAAGTAAGCTGGTTCGGCCGTTCATCCCACCACTCGACAGACGCCTTCTCACCGATCACACGGATCTTCTGTCCATGCATGGAACCGCAGTTCACACAGCAGGACCACACATAGCCTACCGCGCCGTTATCATATTCCATAATCGTCATGGCGTTATCCTCAAGGGGAGCCCTGGACTCTACGAATGACTGACGGCTGCACATCAGGCGCTTAATCTTCATATCCGGCATCATGATCTCGGACAGATAGAGCGGATGCGTCCCTACATCGCCTAACACATACGAAGGACCTGCGACTTTCGGATCTACTCTCCATTTCGTGGAAGCCGTTTTCTTCTCCACCGCCACATTATGGAAACCGTGGGAGAACTGCATATTTACGATGCGGATCTTACCCAGGGCGCCTTTTTCGATCAGCTTCTTAGCTTCCTGAATCATCTGATGTCCGGCGTAACCATAGGTGACTCCTACGATCTTATTCTGCTTCTTAGCCAGCTCTTCCAGTTCTTCCGCTTCTTTCGTGGTAAAGCATAACGGTTTCTCACACACCACATGAAGACCCGCAAGGAGCGCTGCCTTTGTGATCTCAAAATGCGTCCCGTTGGGAGTCGCTACGGACACAGCCTGTATCCCGTCCGGACGTTCTGCTTCTTTTGCAAACATCGTCTTATAATCCGGGTAACATCTGTCTTCCGCCACATGAAGCATCTTCCCGAATTCTTTTCCCCTCTCCGGATTAATGTCAAACGCTCCGGCAACAAGCTCAAAATTAAAATCCCTCATCGCCGCCGAACGGTGGATATATCCGATCTGGCTTCCCTTTCCTCCGCCTACCATCGCCCAGCGGATTGGCTTCTCGATTTTCTTCTCTCCATAATACATAAACTTTACCTCTCTGTTTCTATAATCTATAATTTTCTATAAATTTTCCATGTATTTTGCAGTCTGTCTGCTATCTTGCGTATCCTTCTATCTGCCCTATTTTCATCTATATCTCATATCCTACGCTTTTCAGGTATGCCACGCTTGCTTTTACGTCCCTTAAGCTTGTATCGGAATTCCTTGGATCTCTCTCCTGTTCGATGGTAATATATCCACCGTATCCGATCTCCTTAAGGGCTGCTTTGATTCCCGGATAATCCAGGGTTCCTTTACCGATAGGACACATCGCGCCCTTCCCGCACCCTTCAAAGAAGCGAATCTTCTCGCCAAGTACTTCCTGATACACCCTCTCATCCACATCCTTAAAATGAACATAATCCAGATTCGCCGCACATTTCTTCAGCCAGGCAGCCGGGTCCATTCCTGAATAGTACAGATGTCCCGTATCCAGGCAAAGCCCTGCGATCTCGTAGGGAATATCCGCCAGAAGCGCTTCGATCTCATCCGCGAATTCGATATACCCTCCGGCATGAGGATGAATCACCGGACGCACGCCGTATTCCGCCGCTTTTTTACAGATTCCTTTGATATGCTCCATCATCATTTTCCATTCTTCCCTGGAAAGCCTGGGCGCCCTGTCAGAATGACCCGCGGCATAGTCCCGCTCGTCATGCCCCCAGTCCATGACCGTCATATATGGAGTCGGATAATGCTGTCCCTCATGTACCGGCAGAGGCGGGAGTTTCGTGATCAGGGAACAGATGTCATCCGTCTGCCGAAGAAGATTCTCATAATTTGCCTCATCCACCAGATCATCGAAAATAGTCCCCGCCACGATGGACAACCCGTTCTTCTTCAGTTCCTCCGATACTGCCTCTGTATCAATGGGCAGATAGCCGTAAGGCCCCAGCTCTATCGCCCGGTATCCTGCCTCTCCTGCTTCTTTCAAAACATTCTGCCACGGCGGCAGATAAGGATTCTTCACATCATCCACTCCCCAGCAGCAGGGAGCTCCGCAAATATTCAAGCTCATACTTTCGTCTCCTTTCATATTCCGTTACTGTATTGATTGTACAATGGATTTCCTGTATAATCATCTCTAATAAATCACCATTTATATACATTTTGTCACCCTTTACAGTTCGTTGGGGAGGAGCTATGGATTATCAAGAATTGAAACCAAGAAAAGACGAAACCGGAATCCTTTACCGGGAGGGAATTTACTTTCATTCACCCTCTGATTTCGCCAGGAAGAATCTTTATTATATACATTTCGGCGGCCTGTATACCTGTACTTTTCCCTATCGCGTTAACCGGGAATACTATCATACATTTCTTCTGGTACGGGTCCTTGACGGGAAATTCTGCGTCCGCTTCGGAGATGATACCATATGCGCCGGAACAGGGAGTGTCATCCTCCTGGACTGTAAACAAAAACACAGCTACTGGGTCCAGGAAACCACCGCTTTTCAATGGTTTCATTTTGACGGATGCGCAGCCCAGGCCTACTTTGATTATCTGACCGGACAGCACGGCGTCTGTTTCACCGGACAGCCTGAACTGTTCCTTCTATTTGATTCTATTCTGGAGGAATTAAAGACGGATCACGGGAATGAACATAGACTTTCGATTTTGATACACAATATATTAGGGCTTCTGGCCGGAATCGGGAAAAGAAACGAGCCTGCCGCCGTGACAGAAGCCATTCAATATATGACCGCGCATTATCGGGACAATATCTCTGTCGCGGATATAGCCGGATATCTGGCTCTGAACCCCCGGTATTTCTCCAAGGTATTTAAGAGACATACGGATACTTCTCCGCACCAGTACCTCCTTGCCCTCAGGCTGCGCAGGGCAAAAGCCCTGCTTCTTGAAACTTCAATGAGCATACAGCAGATTGCCGACGAGTGCGGCTTTACCAGCAGTACGCTCTTTATCAGAGCCTTCAGGCAGGAAAATGATATCACTCCGCAAAAATACCGGAATATTCTTTTTTCCGACAGCCGGCAATGACTTTAAGGTTCTTGTTTAATTTTTGTACGCCAGAAGAACAGACATCTTGATCCCTCTTTCTTCCGGCTCCAAATCATAAGCTCCTCCGTCTTCGCAGGTAAAGAAAACTTCATACACTTGATCGGCCTGCAGCGTATCTCCCGCGCACTCCAATGTCCAGAGCTCTTCATCCACCTGTGAAAATTTTCCTTCCCCGTCACGGGCATATAGCGCCAGTTCCTTAGGATTTCCGGTTAAGCCGGTCATGCGAAATGCCGCCGTCGTATTTTGATGTACGTTTTCTATTTCCGCCGTATGCAGATAGGACGCAGGAGCTGCCCCCTTCCCTCCGTTCTCCTGGAAGGATTCCTCATCAATTACTTCCCTTCTGGTCCTGTCCAGATCTACTTGACGGTAAGGAGATTCCGGAAGGTATACAAAGCGGTCCTGCAGACGTACAAGCTCCTGATATCCGGTTGGACAGTACAATGAGTTTCCGTCCTGTCCGCTGAACATTCCGATAGCCATGTTGTTGTATCCCGGTTTATCAGATACATCCACGGTCAAAACAGTTTCTCCCGTTTCATAATCCAGAACAATATACTGCCACATCCCGCTCTTCATATCCTGGATATATCCATATAGATATCCGGTTGCGGTGGACAGCTTAAACATAGAAGTGTCACGGATATCATCCCTGAACCATACTGATTTCATTTCATATCCGTCTGCCGTTTTAACTACATCTACCCGCTCCATGCCCGGCATGATCATTTCATTTCCTTTGGCGATCCAGTTTGCATCATAAATATTCTCAAAGGTCTGGATAGAGGAATCGCTCTCTTCGGACGCAAGGCCGGCGCTGCCCGCTCCAAACCAGTTACAGACGATCACGCTGGTTACATCTTCACCGCCGTCATATACAATAATGGAATTTTCCACAGAAACCGGCATATCTTCCGGCAATTCATCCAGAACAGGCATACTTGCCGCCTTCTTTCCAGTGCCTATATCCAATGCGATCAGGTTAACGGGCTCCTGATTATCAGTAAAGCAGACCAGGTCGTCTGTCAAAGAAGGAGAGGCTCCGCCGCCCCATGCCAGGCCGCCGCCTGTTGTCTGAGCATCCTCCCGGCTGTCTTTCGCGCCGGAACTGTCATATTCTGTGCGCCACGCCATCTGTACTCCATTCTCGGCCCGGAACAGATAACAGGCAAGATTCGTGAGGATCACAGTACCTTCTTCGGAAGAGGCAATCCCATTTTCCGCACCCTCGCCCGGTTCCAGTTCATAAAAATGCATCTCCTTTTCCAGATCCGCGTCCTTTCCGCTTAACATAGCTTGGATCGCATTCTGGGAAATATAACCGGCCGTGCCTGCCTGCTTCCGGTCCGGATAAATGCGGAATCCTCCGGTTACAAACCAGAGATTTCCATCAAAATCATAGGTAATCGAAAGCAGATTCTGCTCCAGTTTTTTCCCGAGCGCTTTCTCAGCTTCTCCTTTTACATCAATATCCATCAATTTCTCAAACTCTGGCAGTACGTTCCCTTTCTCGTCCAGGCTCCTGAAAATGATCACATGGTTATTGCTGGTAGGGCAGACAATATGATTCTCATGATCCACAAAAGAGTATGACGACTGGATCGCATAATTCTCATCGTGTTCGGCCGGAACATAACAGCCCAGCGTAGTTACTTCCGCCGCATTCATATCCCGGATGGCAATGCCTCCCATCAGCGGGCACACCGCATGTCCATACCCATCATAGAAAATAGCGGGCGGCGCATTCTTATTTACCTTCTCATATGCCGTATTGACTTCCGGATTTATCCCAAGCGGAAGCACTGCATCCGTAACATCGGAATTATAACTGTCATTATGGATATTGGACTCATTGTCTGCTGTCCATGGATTCTTTTTTGCCGCCTTTCGGGGCAATTTCCTGACTGCCAGCGCATGGTTATCCTGTTCAGCCTGAATGGACGTCCCCTTTCCGCCGCTTACATCCGCCGCGCTGTCATCTACAATAGTTTTCTGCTCCTGCGCACATCCGCATAAAAGCATGGTTCCTGCTAAAAGCAAACTCACAAATTTACATCTCTTGCTTCTTTTTTTCATATTCCTCTCCTTATTTTCAAATTTTGCTTCATTATATATTGTTGTAATAAATATAAAAGCATTTTGGCAAGAACGTTAATTTTCTGGCAGGAACGTCAGACGGATCTTGAAATATACCGAAATAAATTTTAACGCCCCTTCTCCCAAGCGCCGTCCGGTTTGCTTAGGAAAAGGGGCGTTTTCGAACTGTCCTTGTGATAAAAACAGGATGAAAACCTTATATCTTATAAATACATTCCAAATCTTTCCTGCAGTTAAATACTTCAATATGATGGCGCACATTCTCATATGTTCCCTGCACCATCGCCTCATTCAGCTTAAAATAATTATGCTCTCCTTCCGTCCGGAAATATTCCTCAGCCCTTTTCGTCAGTTGGTTAAAGCTTGCCGTCGCAATATTAACCTTGACAATTCCAAGGCCTATTGCGCGCCTGAAGTCCGCGTCTGTAATTCCGCTTCCGCCATGAAGCACCAGAGGCACTTCTGTCCTCTTCTGAATCTCTTCCAGCACGTCAAAAGCAAGCGTCGGCGCTACGGGATAATTTCCATGGGCGTTTCCGATAGCCACTGCCAGCGCGTCCACCCCTGTGCGCTCGCAAAAGATCTTTGCATCCTCCGGGTCTGTACAGCGGATTCCATGGTCGCAGCTTCCGTCCTCACTTCCGCCTACCAGTCCGAGTTCCGCCTCTACCGTCGCACCATAGTTCTTTGCGAGCTTTACAATTTTCTTTGTACGCTCTATGTTCTCTTCAAAGGAATAGGTAGAACTGTCATACATAACCGAGGTGAAGCCCAGTTCCAACGCCTTCTTTACCGTTTCCTCCGTAAGACCGTGGTCCAGATGAACTGCAATGTCTACTTTTGCCTCCTTTGCAGCCTGTACCATCATCGGTCCCATCAGTTCGAGAGGCGAATGCGGCAGCCTTACTTCTGCTATTTGAAGGATAATCGGTGTATCCGTCTCTTCTGCCGCCCTGACTGCTCCCTTTACCATCTCCATGTTACCAACGCTGAACGCTCCTACGCCTCTCTGCTCATTACCGGCCTGTGTGAGCAGCGATTTCATTGTTACTAATGCCATTTTTCTCCTCCTGTGCATTCATTTTCTTCAATTCTTTTCTGACCTTTTACCATAAGTTCCGATACATCTGTTCCACATCTGCCTGGGTAACCGTACGCCTTGTATTCTGCGGGCTTCCGCTCTCCATCGCGTCATAAGCCATCTTCTCGATCACCTGGAAGAATGCTTCTTTATCAATACCAAACTCTGCCAGTGTGGGGGTTTCCAGTTCCTCCGTCAATTTAACGACTGCCGCGAGGAACTTCTCGCTGGCTTCTTTATCACTGTCCTCTGACGACGCGGCGCCGATGCTTCTTCCCAACTCTGCAAAACGGTCGTAAGCGCCGCTTAATGCATAACTTAAGCACTCCTTCATCAGCATGGCGTTTGACAGGCCGTGAGCTACATGGAACAAGGCTCCGATCGGACGGCTCATACCATGGATCAGGGTAACGGACGCATTATTAAAGGCCGTTCCTGCCTCCAATGCCGCCACCGACATCTGGATTCTTGCCTCTTCATTCTTTCCGTCATGAAATGCCGCAGGCAGATATTTAAAGATTCTCTTTACCGCAGACAAAGCAAATGTATCAGACAGAGTCTGGGCCTTATTGGAAGTATATGCTTCTACCGCATGGCACAGCGCGTCCAGCCCTGTTGCCGCCGTAATCTTCGGCGGCGCGGTCATCGTAAACTGCGGATCGCTGATTGCCAGCGTTGGCATCAGAACCTTGCCTTTTAACAGCATCTTAATGTCTTTCTTCGTGTCTGTAATAATTGTAAACTGCGTCGCCTCAGAACCGGTTCCGGCAGTTGTGGGGATCGCTGCCATCGGCGGCATCTCTACATCAATGATCTTTCCCATATAATCCGAGATATTTCCTCCGTTCTTCACCAGGGAGCCAATCGCTTTCATAGAGTCAATGGGGCTTCCTCCTCCAAGCGCCACTAAAAAGTCGCATCCCTCTTCCTGATACTGCCGCAGTCCCTTCTCTATCATCGTATCCGTCGGTTCGCCTGCGATCTCAGAAAAAATGGTATACGCAACCCCCTGATTCTTAAGCGCAGCCTCCACCTTCGCACAATTTCCCAGATCAATCATGACCTGATCCGTAACAATCATCGCTTTCTTTCCAAACCGCCCCAATACAGCCTCGGCCATATCGAGAGCGCCTGCTCCTGTAATAATCTGTCCCGGTACAATAAATTCTCTTGCCATAAAATTCCTCTCCTTTTCCAGCTATTCGATAACTTCTCGCCGGCATTCTATCCGCTCCCGCACGTTGCGTGCTTTTCACTCTGTATTTGCGTGCGTTTTTGTGTGTTTATTTCACATACAAATAATAGCACGCTTTGTTGAAATACTCAAGCCCTTTTTATCTGATTTTTACCTTATTTTCTCATTCCTTACTGCATACCTGCCAATCATCTGCTTTCGATTACGAATACGCATTCACTAAAGTTCTTCTTCCGGCAATGTATGCTTTGTCTTTATGTCGATATCCGTATAGCGGTATTCTTCCTCGATCTTCAGCTTTTTCGTCAGCATATCCGCCAGAAGGATCGGGGGCTGCTGCCCCTGTACATATCCGTTCTGATCAATCAGAAAATCTGCCACTCCCTGTCTCAAAAGTCTTCGGTTCCTGGGCGTCAGGTCATAAATAATGGTATACGGTCTTTTCTCAAGCCCCAGCTTCTGATAAGCTCTTTCCAATCCCTGCTGCCCCCCGGACACCATAAAAATACCGTTAATAGAAGGAATAGTCTGAATGGTACTGACTACGATCTTTTCCACTTCATCCGCATTGTCAAAGCTTCCTTGTACCCCGGCAAGCTCAAGATTCGGATAAGAAGCTTTCAATTCCTCCACAAAACCCCCTACTCTGGTATTATTCACATTATTCCCGAAATACCCTGTAATCACCAGTACCTTGCCTCTGCCCTGGGTCAGCATTCCCATGAGTCCTGCCGCCGCGCGCCCGCTTTTCCGGTTATCCATGCCTACAAAACAGCTCCTTGCGGTTCCCACAATATCCGAATTAAAAGTAATCACCGGAATATTCTTCTGTTCGATCATGTGATTTATCTTCACGCGGATCCCTTCACAATCCACAGGCATCAGCGCCAACCCGTCGATTCCTTCCGCCTCCAGCGCTTCAATCGCCGTAAGCTGCTCGTTCTCATCCACCGCCAGGCACTCTTTTAGCACCAGTTCTATTCCCCGGTCTTTTAATTGTCCCGCGGCATCCCGGATTCCCCTGCTGACCTCCAGCATGAAAGAAGATCTGGCAAGCAGGGTCACCACGCCGATTTTTATATTCCCGTCTTTTTTCTTTCTTCTATGCCTTGGAACATACCCTAATTCCTCAGCCGTCTTCCGGATCTCCTCAGCCACCTGGGGATTGATTCTGCCCCTGTTGTTCAGAGCCCGGTCCACGGTTCCTCTTGATACTCCCGCCGCTTCCGCTATCTGTTGAATTGTAACTGCCATTTTACTTCCTCTTTGCTTTCCCAGAGCACCTCTGTCTTTTATCTATATATTACCACACGCACAAATAGCACGCAATACCATGCGTGCTATTTGTGTCAAATAAATTATAAAGCATGCGGCAAACAGAAGTCCGAATAAACAGAGATTCTATAAACCTGTTTTTTCTGCTATGTATTTTCTTGCTTTCAACGCATATGCATATGGATTCGCCTTCGCAGGATCCTGCTCCGCCTCTACAACCACATATCCTTCATACCCCGCTTCATTCAGAATCTCAAAAATCGGTTCAAAATCCACATCTCCGTCTCCCGGAACCGTAAATACGCCTTCTCTGACTCCTTTTAAGAAGCTCCATCTCTCCCTGCGGGATCTCTCCACCATCTCTTTGCGGATATCTTTCAGATGAACATGCTTTACCCGGCTTACATATCTGCGCAGTACCTTCTCCGGATCAATTCCTGCAAAAGATAAGTGTCCGCTGTCAAACAACAGATATACCAGTTCCGGGTCCACCATTTCCATAAAGCGGTCGATTTCCTCTTCCGTCTGTACTACAGTCCCCATATGATGATGGAATGTCAGCGTCATTCCTTTATCCTTCGCAATTTTTCCCAGACGGTTCAGACCGTCCGCCAAAAGCTTCCACTCTTCATCGTCCATCACATATTTTCCTTCCCAGACGGGCTGGTCTATCTTCCCCTGGATACTATAACTCTGCTCTGATACTCCGATCACCTTTGCCCCCATTTCTCTGAGGAAATCCGTCGCCTTTTCAAATTCCGCTTCTGTCTCCTCATAAGGCCTTGAAATCAGGAAAGAAGAAAACCACTGATTACAGATCTGAATCCCGCGGATATCCAATGCTGCCTTTAGTACCGCCGGGTCCGCCGGGTACTTTCCTCCCACCTCAGATCCGGTAAAGCCCGCCAGCGCCATCTCGCTGACGCACTGCTCAAAGGTATTCTCTCTTCCGAGATCCGGCATATCATCATTCGTCCACGCAATCGGGGCAATTCCTAGTTTTACTTTATTCTTATCTAACATCTGTTTTCCCTCCTTGTAACATAATCAACTATTATCTGTACCGCACCGTCAATTCCGGTCTTTCCCACATTAATCTCCATATCATAGTACTGCGGATCGTCTCTTTTCGTCCCGGTAAACTGCCGGTAATATATGTTCCTCTGTTCGTCTCTTGCCTTTAATTCTTCCAGGCTCTCACCCTGATAGTACTCTCTCCCCTCCTTCCTTCGGTAATCATCGTCCGCATATAGATAGAAGGAATAGGTATGAGGCATATCCTTCAATACATAATTCGCGCATCTTCCCAGAAAAACTCCCGGCTTTTCCTGGGCAAATCTTCGTATCAGCCTGCTCTGGGCGGCAAACATCTCTGCTGCCGTCATCTCTCCCGCGGTACCGGCCGTCATATATGCATAAGGGGCAAATACCACGTCGTCCTTTGCCATATAGGAGTCCATATAACTCTGAAGCTGCCCTGCTTCTGCTGCTTCCAGTCCAAGCTTTTCCGCCAGAAGATAGATAATCTGCCTGTCATATACTCTGCAGCCAAGTTCTTCCGCCAGCTTATCCGCAATCTGACGCCCGCTGCTTCCATAGACGCGCCCGAGTGCAATATTGATCCGGTTGCTCTCCGTCTTATACTCCTTCTGATCCTTATCCTGTACCGCCTGCCGAACAGCCTGTTCTTCCTCGCCGTTTTCTCTCATAATCAGCTCCTGCATCATCCGGTCGTACATCTTGTCCAGTTGATAGCAGGCCGCAATCAGGAACATAACTGCCCAAAGCGCGATAGGCACATACAGGTAAAAACCTTTGATTACGGATATCGCTTCCGCCGTCTGTTCCGCCGCAGTAGCTTTCAGCCCGTCAAAAGCCGCCATAGATAAAATAGCTCCCATAATTGCGGACGTAAATCCGGAACCCGCTTTCTGTCCCATGCTCATGGATGAGAACATCAGGCCTTCTACTCTGACGCCTGTCTTCCAATGGCCATATTCAATGGCGTCGCTGGGCAGTGAGTACTGCACTCCATAGAACGGGGCAATTCCGATTCCTCGCATGATACAGGTGAGCATTCCCAGGGGAACACTGGTAATATTCAGCAGGAACAGAAGCTGTCCTGCAATCCCCAGCAGACATCCGGTACAGATCAGGCTGCGTTTGCCGTATTTGGGCAGGAGCTTCGGAAGCATGGCGATTCCCACAATGGTAGCTATCTTCTCCGAGGCTGACAGCGGCATAACCAGATCCACATCGTTTAACACATACTGGCAATAATAAGTAAGATCCGTTCCTATAATAATCTGGTATGCCGTATAGAATACCATCAGCCCGAGCGCAATCAGGAAATACCGATTCGTCACCGTTGCTTTAAAGGCTGTCCAGAACGGAATATTCTCCTTCGCGTCTTCCTTCTTTGCAGCCTGCACACGCTCTGTACAGTTCACATAGGTATTCAGAAGAACAAATACAGAGATCCCTGCATAGACTGCCGTTACGAGAATCCATGCCGCCTGCTGATTCCGTATCAGCTTTGCCGTCATATTGATCAGCGGAAGGGTAAAAGCCGTAATAACCATACTTGCCGTAATCGACAATACCATACGGATATTACAGATCACATCCCTTTCTCTGCGGTCCCGGCTCATCAGCGATCCCAACGCATGAAAAGGCTGGCTGATCGCCGTATAGACGACAGTATTCATAATGTTGTAGGTTACAAATGCATAGACTACTTTTCCGGTGTCTCCCATAGGCGGCATGGTAAACAGCAGAATTGCAGCCAGTGCGTACGGTACCGCCAGCCACAGAATCCAGATACGGGCCTTTCCGTACCTGGAATGCGTCCTGTCAATAATCGTTCCCATCAATACATCCGAAAATCCGTCAAACACTCGCGACAGCAGCATGATCATCCCCACCGCTCCTGCCGATATTCCCACCACATTCGTATAGAAATATATCAACAGCGTCGTCGTCATGGTATACATCAGTGTCAATGCCGGATCACCGAAGCAATAGGACAGCTTCTCTCCCAGCGGG
>CANODD010000047.1 GCA_947564705.1 uncultured Dorea sp.
GAATATGATTGAACATCGTCTCTCTTAAGTTCTTCGCAAGCCCTGCAGAAGCCTTCGCACCGTACCGTCCGCCCGCAAGCCCTGCCAACAGGCCGACTGCGGCGGCAGCTACCATGATTCCCCCCACTTTGCAGATATGCCCCATATCTCCCGCATTGACGCCGTCGTCTATGATTGAGGCCATCAGATACGGAATCATCATCTCCATCAGAACTTCCAGTACCATAAATAGCGGCGTCGCAATTGAGGCTTTCTTATATTCCTTTACTTCACGCAATAAAGTCCGGATCATCGAACCCCTCCTTCCTGTCACACGTTCGTTCTTTTAAAACGCCCTTTCCTATGTCTTCCTTCGTAAGATTCTTTTCTAACTTCTCAATCACAGAATAGAACACCGCTAATTCTTCATCCGTAATTCCTTCAACCAGGCTGGCATCCAGCTTTTCAATCAGATTTTCGATCATCTCATGGTTCCGGATACCCTTCTTCGTCAGAACCACCTTCTTAAGCCGGGCGTCATGTTCCACGGATTCCCGCAGGATAAACCCCTTCTTCTCCATCAACTGGATGATGTTCGTGACGGTTGATCTCCCTATAGAGAAATACTGCTCAATATCCCTCTGAAAGACGTCTCTTTCTCTGTTCATGTACAGATAACGGATGATCCAGCCGTGCATAAGGGTAACCTCGTCGATCCCGGCCGCCCTCACATGAGCCTGTATATTCCTCTCCAGCATATGATCTAATTTACGGATCTCAAAGCCAATCCGCTCTTCCCGTTTTACCATACCATCCTCCTCTAAAACTGTTTGTTCTAAAACAATTCGATACAAAACTGTTCGATACAAAACACATTTTATCACAAAAAAAAGAGATGTCAAGATAATATTTTCCATTTCCTGTTTTTTTCTGGCCTGCTGACATGTAAAGACGGATACCAATTTTCTTCATTGACATCCGCCTTTACTCTGATACTTCAATCATTCTTTTTTACCTCTTTCTTTCTCGGTTCAGACTCCTTGATGTTCTACCAATTCACCGTCCGATCTTGGTATTCTGAAATTATATCTAAGCTTTTGGTGGTCCGTACCTCCTTTTCTTAAATTCTTTGATTCCTGACATTCAGCGCTATCTCTCAGGAACCTCTGCTCAACACTTGTGTCGATCTGAAAATAACATCCGATTACTTATAGCTCGCGTCTATCTTGTAATTCAGTTCTGTTATTTGTTGAATATAAGATATCACACTTATTTTGATTTGTCAACATGTTTTTTAATATTTTTATATTTTATTTCATCTTTTCTTATTTATTCCTCCTCATGTATTTATTATCAGAATATTCTGTTTTTTTAAGTTCAACATATTATAACTTCTTCCTGAAAAACAAGGGGCTGCCGCAAAATAACAGATTCCTACAAGATAATGTTCAGATATAACGGATGCTGTAACAATATCTTGCGGAACCGACGCATTTTGCGGCAGCCCCAACATACTCAGAAATGAGCAGCTTACAGGCTGATCACTGTCCTCTCTCTATCGAGAATCCCCGTCCGCGCACCTCATTAATCTGGGTGATCGTGATGAATGCCTTGGGATCCACCATCTGAACCGCCTGATTGACGGAATAGAGCTTCCGGTTCGGTATCACGCACAGTACACCCTTCTGCTGCTTCGCCCCGTATCCGGTCTCAATATGGACCATCGTTACTCCGGCGTCGATCTCTTTTAATACCTTCGCTTTTACTTCTTCATACTTATCCGTTATAATAAAGAGCTGAATCTGGGACTGACCCATCAGCACCACACGGTTTACCATCATCGTGGTTACCACCAGCACCAGGATACCGTACAGGATCTGTTCTGAAGTCGAGAAGAGAGCCTGACACAAAAGCACCAGAAAATCCACGATATACATGAACACCGCCAACGGAAAATGAAACCACTTATGGAGCACCAGCGCAAGGATATCGGTTCCGCCTGTGGAGGAACCCACTCTAACAACCAGACCGATCCCCAGTCCCAGCAGCGCGCCTCCATACAATGACGCAAGCATAATATTATCCGTAAGCTCTGTAATCCCCGGGATCGCCTGTGCGAATGACAGGAAGATCGGGTATACGACCGTGCTGATCAACGTCGTCAGCGCGAACTTCTTTCCTAGTGTGAACGTCCCCAGCAGAAATAATATAATGTTTACAATAAAGATAACCACCGACAGATTCCCGTTCAAATAATGATTCACCGTAAGGGCGACACCCGTCGCTCCGCCCATGATGATCCCATGCGGCACGACGAACGCAGCCACCGCAACCGACAGAATCACATTCCCCAGCAGGACGCATATCACCGTCTCAAGGCTCTTTCTCCAACCTGTTTTCATACCTGTATCCCCTCTTAAAATATAACCTCTATAAATTTTCCTATGATATTCCCTTCATAGTAAGCTGGATACGCTTCTTCTTCATATCCACGCTCAGCACCTTGACGTCCACAATATCTCCCACGCTCACAACCTCCAACGGATGCTTGATAAATTTCTTATCCGTGAGTTCCGATATATGCACCAGCCCGTCCTGATGTACTCCGATATCCACGAACGCGCCGAAATCAATAACATTTCTAACCGTGCCCTTTAAGATCATTCCCTCTGTCAGATCTTTCATCTCCAGCACATCCGTCCTTAATATCGGCTTCGGCATCTCGTCTCTGGGGTCTCTTGCCGGTTTCTCCAGCTCTTTCACGATATCCCTTAAGGTAATCTCCCCGATTTCCAGCTCTTCCGCCAGCTTCTTATAATCCCGGATCGTAAGCGACAGACCCACTAATTTTCCGCCGCTGATATCCTCCATTGAAAAGCCCTGCTTCTTCAACAGCTTCTCCGCCGCCTCATATGTCTCCGGATGCACGCTCGTCCCGTCCAGCGGATTATCGCCTCCCTGAATCCGCATGAAACCGGCGCACTGCTCGAACGCTTTCGGTCCGAGCTTCGCTACCTTCAAAAGCTGCTTCCGATTCGAGAATTTGCCGTTCTCCTCCCGGTATGCCACGATATTCTTCGCCACCGCAGCCGAGATGCCCGAGATATACGCAAGAAGCGGCGCCGACGCCGTGTTCAGGTCCACTCCCACCCTGTTCACACAGTCTTCTACCACACCGGACAATGCTTCGCTTAATTTCTTCTGGTTCATGTCATGCTGATACTGGCCGACTCCGATGGACTTAGGATCTATCTTGACCAGCTCCGCTAACGGATCCTGAAGCCTCCTTGCAATAGACGTGGCGCTCCTCTGCCCGACGTCAAACTTCGGAAATTCTTCGGTTGCCAGCTTGCTTGCCGAATATACGGAGGCTCCCGCCTCATTTACAATCACATACTGTACCTTCTGAGGGATCTCTTTCAGCAGCTCTACGATAAACATCTCCGATTCACGGGACGCAGTGCCGTTTCCAACCGAGATCAGCGTGATATTATATTTGGGAATGATCTTCTTGAGCAGCTCCTTCGACGCCTTGATCTTCTGCGGCGTAGTCGGAGCCGTCGGATAGATAACCGTAGTCCCGATCACCTTTCCGGTAGGATCTACCACCGCCAGTTTACACCCTGTACGGAAAGCAGGGTCCCAGCCAAGAACTGTCTGTCCCACGATCGGAGGCTGCATCAGAAGCTGTTCCAGATTCTTCTTGAACACCTCGATCGCACCGTCTTCCGCCTTCTCCGTCAGATCGTTGCGGATCTCCCGCTCAATCGCAGGGGCGATCAGACGCTTGTAACTGTCCTCCGCCACTTCCTTTAAAACCGGCGTCGTATACGGATTATCTCCATGTATGGTCTTCTTCTCCAGATAACGGATAATATCTTCCTCCGGCGCCTCGATCTTGACCGACAAGAACTTCTCCTTCTCCCCGCGGTTCAGCGCAAGGATCCGATGCCCCGCCAGGCGGTTCACAGGCTCTTCAAAATCATAATACATCTCATAGACAGATTCCGCTTTCTCATCCTTCGCCGCAGAAACGACACGCCCCTTCTGAGCCGTAATCTTCCGAATCCAGATACGGTAATCCGCCTCGTCGGAGATGCTCTCCGCGATGATATCCTTCGCGCCCGCAATCGCTTCTTCTATAGTATGAACCTCTTTCTCCGGATCTATGTACTGCGCCGCCGCCTCTTCCAAAGGCTGCGTCATCTTCTGCAGCGTGATAAGCGAAGCCAGAGGCTCCAGTCCCTTTTCCTTCGCAATCGTCGCCCTGGTCCTTCTCTTCGGCCGGTAGGGGCGGTACAAGTCTTCCACTACTACCAGCGTCTCGGCTGCAAGTATCTGCTTTTTTAATTCCTCTGTAAGCTTACCCTGCTCCTCGATACTGGATAATACCTGCTCCTTCTTCTCTTCCAGATTGCGAAGATAGGTCAGCCTCTCATACAGTTTACGAAGCTGCTCATCGTCAAGAGTACCCGTCGCCTCTTTTCTATATCGTGCGATAAATGGAATGGTGTTGCCCTCGTCGATCAGCTTGACCGCCGCTTCCACCTGCCACTTCTGCACACCCAATTCTTCCGTGATCTTCTGATTAACATCCATAAATTATCCCTTTCTAAATTAGAGCTTCATACGGCCGCAGATTTTAACATCATTTTAACATCATAAGCGACGCAAAACTGACAATTCATACTCTGCAAAATATATAAATGACCGCGCCTTTTATTATATCAAATTTTGGGAATTGTGCAATGGAATACTCAATACAGAGTTCACTCTGTTTCTTGAAAATCACCCCCTGCTATGCTATAATATTTCTGCTATAATCAGTACACCGTCAGCAAGGAGTTTATAATATGGACCATGAAATACAGGAATTGACCAAGCAGCAGTTAAAATCTCAGGAAACGAAAAGAAAGATCTTCCGCGCGGCGAAGCACATCTTGCAGAAGAAGGGATATGAGCAGCTCTCTATTAAGAATATCTGCGAGGAAGCCGGCGTGTCCAACGGCAGCTTTTATCATCATTTTAAGACCAAGGATGATCTCCTCTCATATTACATTGAGGAACAGCCCAGTATCAACCCGGATCTTCTGGAGATTCCCGCAGACCCGGAAGAGGCGAAGCAGACGATTATCTATGTATATCTGAATTATGTACATTACTGCCAGAACCTTGGCGTAGAATTCATGGCGAATTATTATACCCCAAAGAACCAGTCTCTGAATCCTCTGATCTGGTCCGACCGCCCTTATCCGATCGTCACTGTCTCCGAATATCTGCGAAAAGCGATCCATGCCGGAGTCGTATCTCCGTCGGTTGAACTTGACGATATCACAACGGATATTCGTATGATCGTTATCGGAAATGTATTCGAATGGTGCCTGAAGAACGGCAAGACAGATTTTGAAAGTAATATGAAACGTTCACTGGAAATATATCTGAACGGACTGTTCTGACGTATTACAAAAGTAAAAATCCTTCGAGCAAGCGGACTCAAAGGATTTTCTAGAAGGGAATATGGTAGTGAAACCATTTACAATAATATCTTGTGATTGTATTATAACGCAGCCCTTCCAATAAATCCAATCATTAATCTTAATATACTCTTTCTGTTTATAGATCCTGTCTATAAACAGATGTTTAAGGAGACGTCCTATGTATACTTTTATCGTCAATCCCAACGCCCGTTCCGGTTTAGGACAAAAGCTCTGGCTCCTGGTGGAAGCCGACCTGAAAGAGCGCGGCGCCAAATATCAGGTGTTTTTCACCAAATACCAGCGGCATGCCGCCAAACTTGTCCGCGGACTCACCTCTGATCTTAAGCCCCATACCATCGTCGTACTGGGAGGGGACGGAACGATCAACGAAGTAGTGGACGGTATCGCGCAGCTTGAAAACGTCACGCTGGGATACATCCCCATTGGCTCAGGCAATGATTTTGCCCGGGGGCTTGGTCTTCCGACGGACACAAAACAAGCTCTTGACAATATCATGAATCCTTCGCACTACTGCTATATCAATATCGGCATACTCGCATATGATGATACGAGACGGCGCTTTGCCGTAAGCTCGGGAATCGGCTTCGATGCCGGAGTCTGCCACGAAGCCGCCGTCTCCCGGATCAAACCTGCGCTGAACCGGCTCCGTCTCGGGAAGCTGACCTATGTCGGAATCGCCCTTCGGCAGCTCCTTACTCTGACGCCTTCAAAGATGACTATTCGGCTGGATGACGTACGGAAGCTGACCTTTGAGAAGACGTATTTTACGGCCGCCATGAACCTGATGTACGAAGGAGGCGGATTCAAATTCTGCCCGAATGCCGGTTACGGAGACGACTGCCTTGACGTCATCGTCGCCGCGAACCTGCCGAAGCTCAAGATTATTACCCTGCTTCCTACCGCTTTTAAGGGCTGGCATACCCGTTTTTGCGGCATACATATTTTCCGCTGCAAAAAACTCGACATTATAAGCAGCGTATCTCTGCCCGTCCATACCGACGGAGAGCCTGTCTTACGCCAGACAAAGATCAGCATCTTCCTTGAGCCTGAGAAGCTGCGCGTGATCGGCGGACCGCATTAACCGAAATGGATTAGCAACCTGGAGGTTATAATATGCTGCGATTTATTTTTAACATATTATTTGCTTTGTTTTTTATATTTTTTGTCCTGTACCTTTTCGCACTTTTGCCGCGTCTATCCCGGAAACGGGATATGCTCCGCTACCGGCATACGATGTTCGCCCACCGCGGATACCATTGCCTGGAAAAAGGCATTCCTGAAAATTCCATGGCCGCATTCCGGGCCGCCCTGAACAGGGGCTACGGCATTGAGATCGATCTGCATCTGACTAAGGACGGGCATCTTGTCGTCTTTCACGACGACACTTTAGAACGGATGTGCGGACGTCCTGACGTCATAGAACATCTGACCTACAAAGAGCTTAAGTCCTGCCGCCTCGGCGGCACCTCCGAGACGATACCGTCTTTCGAGGATGTACTGTCTCTGGTGGAAGGCCAGGTTCCGCTGCTGATCGAATTGAAGATTCCGGATTCTTCCCTGCAGATCTGCGAAAAAGCTTATCAGAGGCTACAGCAATATTCCGGCCCATGCCTGATCCAGTCCTTCAACACCCTTGGAATCCGCTGGTTCCGCCTCAATGCCCCCCATATCCTAAGAGGCCAGCTTTCGTCAAATCTTACCCGGGACCCCTTGAAAGAAGCCTGGCTGTTACGATTTATGGTAAAACATCTTCTGGCAAATTTTTTAGGACGGCCTGATTTCATATCTTATAACCTGAACGACCTGCCGATTGTCAATGTCTGGATATTAAAACATATATTTCATATCCCTGTCGCTGTATGGACGCTCAACACTCCGGACATGCTATATAGAGGAAAACGATACTTTGACATGCTGATCTTCGAAAAACAAAATGAAATTTATTAACAAACAGTGAACATTGTTGTTGATTCTTTTTTTTCATGTTTTTTCGTGTTATAATTCGAGTGGAGGCGTGAATAAGATAGTAAGGACATCAAGAGGTAGTATTTATGGCAATCATAGAAAAAATAAGAAATTTTATCAAAAAATACCGGCATGCATGGGTATTATTATATGCACTGATCTATATGCCGTGGTTTGTGTATCTGGAAAGACGGACCAACGTCCATTATTTTATTATCCATTCGCCGATTGATGATTATATTCCTTTTGTAGAGTATTTCATCGTACCTTATCTTCTGTGGTTCCTGTTCGTCGCAGTTGCCGCCGGATACTTTTTCTTCACGGATAAGAGGGGTTTTTACCGTCTGGCCACATTCCTGATTACAGGGATGACATTTTTCCTGATCTTGTGCACGGTATTTCCCAACGGATTGAATCTGCGTCCTGCCGAATTTGCAAGAGACAATATCTTCGTTGATCTGGTGCGGTACGTCTACTCGACGGATACTCCGACGAATGTCCTGCCGAGTATCCATGTGTTCAATTCAATAGGCGTCTGTATCGCAATCGGACACAGCGACGCCTTAAAGAAGCGCCGGAATATCCAGTACGTCTCTTATCTGCTGGCCGTACTGATCATTCTGTCTACCATGTTTTTGAAACAACATTCCGTTACGGATGTGATCGCTGCGTTAGCGCTGGCCTGTATCATATACCCCTTCGTATATGCAGCACAGGAAAAGAAAGCCGCGAAGCTTTCCCATCAACCGATCTGATGTATCATATTGACCATGTATGCGTGTTATTCATGGCTGAATATATATTATTATTTATACCACAAAGAGGAGGATACTAGTTATGTATGCAGAATTTAGTGAAAACCTTGTAACCGGCAATGAGATGATCGATTCCCATCATAAGGAATTGATCGACAGGATCAACAAACTGTTGGATAGCTGCGACCAGTCAAATGAAAAGACTGCAGCAATCAAGATGATGGATTATCTGGCTGAATATACAGATTTCCATTTCTCCGCAGAGGAAGCGCTTCAGAAGGAAATCGAATATCCCGGATTCGAGAAGCACAAAGCTCAGCATGAAGCATTCAAGAATACCATCAAAGAGCTGGAAGAGATGCTGGCAGAGGAAGAAGGTCCTTCCGCCGCTTTCGTAGAAAAGGTACATGAGCATGTAATCAAATGGTTCTATACACATATCGAAGGCTTTGACCGGTCCGTGGCAGAGTACAAGTGCATGAAAGAAAATAACGAGCGTTTATAGATAACCCGGACAGCAACAGAGGCTGCTGCAAAATTCAACCATTTTGCAGCAGCCTCTTTATCTTCCGATTCCGGCATAGCGTGTATAATATTCAAAAGCAGACGGAATCGGATATTCCTGCTCTATCTCTTCCGGCAATATGAACAGGAACCCCCGCTTGTTGGTCTGCTCCAGTTCATCTACGATCACCTCATATCCCGTCATGTGCCATTCAATATGACTGAAAATATGCTTCGCCTGACCAAGCTCTTTGATTCGGACCGGCATAAGACCGATCTTCTTACTGTAAGCAGATACTTCGTCAAGAGTCAGATGTCCCTTCTCATTCGGAAATTCATACAGCCCCGCAAGCAATCCCTTTCCTGGCCTCTTGCGGATCGCCAGCTTCTTTCCGTCTTTAAAGACCAATACCGTCCTGTCTTCTATTTTCCTCGCCTTGCCCTTACTCTTCACAGGAATCTCCGCTATGGTCCCCTGCTTCCTTGCTTCACAGAACGGCGCCGCCGGACATTCCTTGCACCTTGGCTCACCGTTTGGCAGACATACGATGGCTCCAAGCTCGATCAGCCCCTGGTTAAAATCACTGACCGCATTCTCCGGGATAATCTTTTCCAGTTCTTCCTCCATCTCTCTGCGTACGCTCTGCTTCATGACATCCTTGCGGCTTCCTGTAATCCTGGATACGACTCTTAAGACATTCCCGTCCACGGCAGCCTTAGGAATCCCATAAGCAAAAGCGCTGATCGCTCCCGCCGTATAACTGCCGATTCCTTTTAAGGAACGAATCTCCTCATAGGTATCCGGAAATTCCCCCTGATAATCTATCATAATCTGCTGCGCCGCTTCCTGCATATTACGCACCCGGTTGTAATAGCCAAGACCTTCCCACAGCTTCAAGAGCTTATCTTCCTGCGCCTGTGCCAGATCCCTTACCGTAGGCAGTTCTCTTAAGAAACGTTCATAGTAGGGCTTCACCGCCTCCACCCTGGTCTGCTGAAGCATGATCTCCGATACCCATACACGGTAAGCATCCGGATTCCTGCGCCACGGAAGGTCGCGCTTATGTCCGCGGTACCACTCTGCGATAATCTCCGCAAGCCTCTTTCCATCCAAATGCTCTTCAAAAGACAGCGGTTCGAAAGAATGAAATCCTTCCGAACCGCAGCCGCGATCCGGAAGCTTTTTCTCACACATAATTATATATTCAGCAAATCGCTGTATACCTTCAACGCACCGTCCGTCTCATGCGCAAGCACTCTTTTAGCCAATACCTTCCCAAGCTGAACGCCCTCCTGGTCAAAGCTGTTCACATTCCATACGAATCCCTGGAACATAACCTTATTCTCAAAATGTGACAGAAGAGCTCCAAGCGCCTTGGGATCTAGCTGCTCGCCTATGATAATACTGGAAGGACGTCCGCCCTCAAAATTCTTATTACGATTCTCGTCCGCTTTGCCGCATGCAAACGCAACGATCTGAGCGGCAACATTCGCACAGAGCTTCTGCTGGCTGGTACTGTCCTGAATCAGCACGTCCGTACCGATCTGACTGTTCTTAAATCCGACAAACTGAAGCGGCAGGATATCCGTTCCCTGATGAAGAAGCTGATAGAAGGAATGCTGTCCGTTCGTTCCCGGTTCCCCAAAGATAACCGGACCGGTCACATAATCCACCGGCTCTCCAAAACGATTCACCGATTTGCCGTTGGATTCCATATCCAGTTGCTGCAGATGCGCCGGAAAACGGCTCAGCGCCTGTGAATACGGAAGGACTGCCGTAGCGGGATATCCAAGGACATTGCGCTCGTAGACTCCGATCAGCGCGTCCAACATCGCCGGATTCTTAAGCAGGTCTCCTTCCTTAGACAGCTTGTCTTCCTCCGCCGCGCCTTCCAGAAACTGCGCAAACACCTCCGGTCCAAACGCCAATGATAATACGGCGCCTCCAACTGCTGAAGTGGAGGAATATCTTCCGCCGATATAATCATCCATGAAAAATGCAGCCAGATAATCATCGCTCTTCGCCAGCGGTGAAGTCTCGCTTGTAACGGCAATCATATGCTTAGAAGCATCTAATCCGGCATTTGCCAGGGCATCCTTAACAAACGACTCATTCGTCAGAGTTTCAAGCGTCGTTCCTGACTTGGATACGAGAACGAAGATGGAGTGCGCAACATCGATAGAACCAAGAACTGCCGCCGCATCATCCGGATCTACGTTACTGATAAATTTCGCTTCCATCTTAAACAGGTCATTCTTCTTTGCCCAGTTCTCAAGTGCAAGATACATGGCGCGCGGACCCAAATCACTGCCTCCGATACCGATCTGGACAACTGTCGTAAACTTCTCTCCCGCCCCGTTCACAATCTCTCCCGCATGAACCTTGTTGGCAAAGTCCGCAATCTTCTCTTGCTGTTCTACATAGAACGCACGCTTATCTACTCCGTCTGCCATTACGGCGTCTCCAAGTTGTCCGCGGGTCATGTGATGAAGAACAAGACGTATCTCACCGGTATTGATCACTTCTCCGTTGTAAAGCGCTTTGAATTTGTCCAAAAGCTGCGCCTCATCCGCCAATCTGCCCAGCGCCGCCAGCACCTCGTCATCCACCTGCTTTGCAGCATAGTTGAACGTAAGCCCTGCTGCCATCGGAATACTATAATTCCTGACACGATCTGCGCCGTTCTCCCCGGACATTACTTCCGCAAGCTTTACACATCCTGCTTTTGAGAGTTCTTGATAAGAAGCAAGGGTATCTAAGTTGTTCCAGTTAAGCATAGTAACTTTCCTCCTAAATATAAATATTGATCAAGCATCTTTATTATATTATTAATACCCCTTGAATTCAAGACTATGAACCTGATTTCATATTATTTCTCTTGCAGCTCAATTCTAATGCTGAACTGAGACTATTGGGTATCCCTCTCGGTCCTCTGACTGCAAAGATTCCATATTCCTCCTTAAGCACGTCGAAGGTGAACAGTTCCGGACGGTAACGTTTCAACAATCTTATCTTCATCACTGTCGTAATCGACAAATTCTCATCATCATAATGGTACGGAACATCCGTTTCCGTCACCTTACATTGAAACATAATTGCCGATACCGGCGCCCCCACATATATAAAAACCGTATCTCCTGTCTTAATTCCTCTTCCCTGCTTCCAGTCAATTTCCTTTACGTCATCAAAAGCATGTTCTATATCATAGAATTTGGGATTCGCGGGAATGATCCATTCCTTAGGCGGACGAATCTTCTTTTTCTTCTTTGCTGAAGCCGTAGCTATAAAACTCATATCAATCAGATCAAAAACTTTGGAAGCCGGTACCGCTCCGTCCAACATTACTGAGATCCAATGCTGTTTATTCATATGATAGGCCGGCATAATGCCGTCTTCCCGAATAATCATATCCCGAAATAACATATCATCCATCTTCAAATTCACCACATCTACATAATCTTCGCCGGTAAGCCCCAGCCTGCACCGCTGCACGCACATCACCAAAGCAAACCATTTGTTATTATCATCATGGCGAAAGACTGCGTTACCGTCATACCTTTTCCATGGATACTCAGGTTCCGCATTATATTTTTTCTTTATATAGTCAAACACATTCTGCCGCATTATACCACTTCCTTTTC
Source organism: uncultured Dorea sp. (assembly GCA_947564705.1). Taxonomy (GTDB): domain Bacteria; phylum Bacillota; class Clostridia; order Lachnospirales; family Lachnospiraceae; genus Sporofaciens. The sequence goes on from CANODD010000047.1 coordinate 12,344, forward strand.
ATTTTCTTATCATAGATTCTGAGAACAGATGATCGATAATTCCGACTGATTATCCGTCGCCTCAGGCAATTTATTCTTCCGCAGATATTCCCTGAGGAACATAAGCGGAAGGTATCCCTGCCGAAATATATTCTGTGTGATTGTAAAATCAATACTTCCATCCTTAAGAAGAAGCTTCGTACTCTGGGCCAGATCGTGACAGATGATACGCACTTTCCCCCTTCTTCCCGCTGCTTTTACCGCCTCCGTACATCCGGATACACTGCGGTTCGCCATATATATGGCGTGAAGCGCCGGATGTGCATTCAGATATTCCAGGACTTTACGGTACGTAACCTGATAATCATTGTAAGATTCGATGACTTCAATCTGAGAATTTGAAAAACCCAATTCATGGAATCGTTCTATAAATCCATTCATACGAGTGCGGTGTCCCTCAAATTCATGATTCCCGATCACCGCCAGAACCCGTCCGTCTCCGGGAATACATTTGCCTATGAGCTCCGCCGCGATTCTTCCGCTCTGTCTGTAATCTTGTCCGACAAAACAGAGCCTCTTACATTCTGTGAGGTCAGAATTAAAAGTCACAATCGGAATCTTCTGCTCATTCAGACGACGAATACGTTCCGTAATAGTCGGAACATCCGGCACGCACAGCGCAATCCCCTGAACCCCCTGATCTAACAGCTGCTCCAACAATTCCACCGCCTCCCCCGGGACATCCGTCTGGCATTCCCCGACAAAGATTTCTGTCTTCAGCTCCTCCAGATCTTTACGTGCGGCTTCGATTCCCCGCATAATCTCAGACTTGAAGTGTCCCGTCCAGTTTGGCAGGAGAACGCCAAGCTTCGTATCCTGCGCTTCTGATCTCTTCTGCAGATTCTGAAGATGCAGCTCCTTCCGTGACAGATAACCGGTTTCATCCAACGCTCTCGTCACCCTTTCAAATACTTCCGCGCTGACATTTGCCCGGTTGTTCAACACCCGGTCTACCGTTCCGCGGGATACGCCCGCCTTATCTGCCACATCCTGTAAAGTTGGACGTCTGCTCATAACACCCTCCTCTTTCTATTATATTTTTCTGTTATTCATTTCTGTTATTTCGCTCTGCCGCGCGTCTGCGCCGTAACACATGCTTCTTTGAAACAGTTTACCATAAGATATTTTCCTGTGCAACTGTATCGCTTAATCCGTGCAAAAATAACAAAAGAATGATTTTTTATTGACTATTCCAATCATATAGGATAATATAATGATATAAATGCACATTAATGTTACAAATATATCATCATTAGAGTCGCGGAAGCATTCGAACCTGTCATATGGAATTGTTGCACCGCATCTACAACAAAATCTGTAAAAAACTGACCGATTAAAATTACGGAGGTGGAAGAAAATGAGTTTAAGAAAATGTGCCTGTATCGACACACTTTATACGGAGCTGGAATGGAAAGACAGATTCCAGGCGGCAAAGAATGACGGTTTTGCCGCCGTAGAATTCTGGGATTGGAGAACCCGCGATCTGAAGGAGACGAAGAAAGCCGCGGAAAACGCTGAGATTATCATCAGCGGCTTCAACGGCGACGCCGATTATTCTCTGGTCGATCCTACCCACAAAGAGAATTACTTAGAAGAGCTGAAAAAATCAATCGACGCAGCAAAGGCTATCAATGCCAAAAGCGTTACCATCCATTCCAACGCGTTGGGCGAAGGCGGTATCGTAGTCTACTCCTTTGCCCTCCATGCCGATCTTCTGAAC